>CAVBFK010000047.1:0-11160 GCA_963594395.1 Lachnospiraceae bacterium | reverse complement strand
GAATTCATCGGCAAGGGCGGCAACATCCTCTTCACCTGCGACTACACCGATCCCATTGAGGATATGCCCAACTACAGCGCTTTGCTCCGTTCTTTCGGCATCAATCCGCTGACGGGCATTGTGGTTGCCTCTGAAGATGAACCGGACACCTACTACAACAACGTCCGGATCGACTTGATTCCCACCATGCAGTCTACCGACATGACGCTGGAGCTGGTGCAGTCCAATGCAGATACGTTGCTGCTCACCGGCAGCCGCGCCTTTGAGACCCCCGAGGAATCCGACCAGAACCTGGACGTCAGCGTTCTGCTAACCTCCGGCTACAAAGCCTATCTGCGGGATCTGTCCAACGGCAATCTGTCCCTGACGCAGGCAGACGATGATGCCATCGGCCCCTTCGCCCTGGCCCTGCAGTGCCGCCGCGTAACCACTGACGGATACATCTCCAAGGCTGTGGCGCTGGGCTGTTCTACCTTGCTCACTTCCAGTCAGGTACAGTCCATGACGGACGCTCAGGAATTCATCGTTACCGTGGTGCAGTACCTGGCCAGCGGCACCGCCATTGACCTGGGTATTGTCGCCAAGACAGCTGTGCGGCCTCAGTTGTCCGTGCAGGCTACCACGCTGGGCAGTGTCATTCTGGTCACCTTGCCCCTGATCGTGGTGGCAATCGCCGTGGCTGTGCTCCTGCCCCGCCGCAGGAAGTAAAGAAATCATCCCGGAAAGGATGAAAGCATGCTCAACGTTGAAAGAAAAAAGAAGCGTCCTCACAAGCACGTTCGGTTATTCACCCTGCTCTTTGCCCTGGTTCTGCTGGGCGGCAGTGTGGGACTGTACTACTACCTCTCCCAAACCTCTACCGAGGAGGTACCGGAAAACGTCAATACCGGCGGCACCGTGGCTTCCTATGAGGATACCGAGGTACAGCACGTGCAGATTACCCTACGCAGCGGTGAAAGCTGGGGCATGACCCTGCAGGATGATGGCACCTACCTCATGGACGGCGAAGACTGGACCGTAGATTCCGATGCCGCCGATGACCTGCTTCTCGTCACTGCAACCATCGCCTACGAAGATGTGCTGACCGAGGATCCAACCGAATATCAGGATGACCTGAGCGAATTCGGTCTGGACAACCCTACCGTCATTGCCTCCGTCACCTACACGGACGGTAACGCCGTAACCCTGCGGGTGGGCGATGCCAGCGGCGACACCGATGAATCCTGGTATTACATGACCATCGACGGTGACGACCGTCTGCTGACCATCGCCAGTGGTACGGTAACCGAGCTCAGCCGCGAAAAGGCGCTGATGCACTCTGTCACTCAGCCCACTCTGCATAAGGCGCGCATGGATGATATCGCCTTTGCAGACGGCAACGGCAACACCATTCTTCACTGGACCTTGCAGGGTGAAATCACGGACAGTGATGCTTCCTCTTCGTGGCAGATGGTTTATCCCTACACCTACCCCACGGACGAAGAATCCATGACCAACCTGCGCACCAACCTGAGCAACCTACGCCTGGGTGCCTTTGTCGGCGAAGCAACGGAGGAAAATCTGACCACCTATGGTTTTGATGAGCCCCGTTTCATCCTCACCATTCACCAGGCAGCAGGTACCACCAACACCACGGATGATGACGGCGCTGTCACGCAGACGGACTGGCCGGAAAGCACCTTCACCCTGACGGTCGGCGGCGAAAAGAATGACAACGTGGACTACGTGCTGGTAGACGGGAACATCTACATTACCAGCCACTTCACCCTGAACGTGTTCATGAGTGCAGAAACCCTGGGCACCATCAGCCGGTATCCCGTGCTGACCGCTGTGGGCAACCTGCAGAGCCTGACCATTGCCGATGAAAACGGCGAAACCGTCTACACCATCACCCGCGAAGCACGCGTGACGGAAAACAACGAGTTGGAAACCGACTCGGACGGCAACACGGTCTACGATGTGACCTGCACCCAGAACGGCACGGAAATCAGCTACGACACCTTTGAGGCTGCGTATCTCCGCATGGAGACCGCCAAGGTCACCGGCAAACTGCCTGACGGTTGGAGCTCCACAGAGGATGCACGGGTCACCATGACCTTTGTTTCCAGCCAGGGACAGACCCACGTAATTCGCCTGATTCCCTACGATGCGCTCCATGATGCCGTTGAGCTGGACGGCTGCAGTCTGTTCTACATCATTCAGGACGGCCTAACGCTGGATATGGGATCGTCAGATTAAGGTTCATCGCACACAACACGAAAAGAGGAATGCCCATGCAAGGACATTCCTCTTTTTCTATTCGTAATGTTTGCTTATTCGTACACCGCGCGGCTACCGCCGATGAAGGGTAAACGGGCATAGGCCATGACCAGATGCGCATGACCCAGCTGGTCATGCTTACCACGCAGAGGCACCGCCACAGGCCGAATGTGCATGCCAACCAGCGTGTCGCCCACATCGATGGCGGCATCTGCCTGAATGTGCATGGCCAGAGCAGGCGTCTGCATATGCTTCCATGCCGCGGCAGGCACCGAACCGCCGGCCTTGGGCTGGGGCACCGCGCGAACCTGCGTCAGCTGAAGCTCCTTCAGCACATCTTTTTCCACCACAATGGCACGGTTCAGGTGCTCACAGCACTGGAAGGCCGCGTGCAGCTGATGCTCAGCGCACACCTGCAGCATGGCCTGGGCAATCACGTCCCCCACTTCAGGGACGCTTCCCTTGCCGATGCGGGCGCCCGTGACCTCACTGGTCGAGCAGCCAAGCACGATTACGCCGCCGGCAGGAATCTGCCCTGCGGTCATCAGCTCTTCCACGCAATCGTTCAACACCGTATACGCTTCACTGCGCATTGCTTCCAAATCCATTTGTATGGCCTCCTTTGACCGACCTTAATGCAAGGATGCAAAGTATGCCCTGGCGTCCGTAGCGTCACGGGTAATTTGTTCCTTCAATTCATCCACACCGTTGAACCGCTGTTCCGGGCGCTGGAAACGCAGGAAATCCAGCCGAACCTTCTTGCCGTACAGCATCAGGCAGGCATCCAGCACGTGGGCTTCCACGGTAATGTTGCCTTCCGGCAGGGTGGGATGACGTCCCACATTCACCACCGCATGATACACATGATCCTCCACGGTGAGATAGCAGGCGTACACGCCGTAAGCCGGGAAGACTTTCCCCTTGGGCGGCTCCACATTGGCCGTGGGATAACCCATGGTGCGGCCGATATGCTTGCCGTCCATAACGCGGCCGGTCATGGTGTACCAGTGCCCCATCAGCCGGGTAGCTTCCGCCACGTCGCCCTTTTCCAACAGGCCGCGGATCCGTGTGGAGCTGACCGTTGCTCCGTCCAGCACCACTTCAGGAACGATCATCGCTTCGCAGTCATGAGAAGCGCACCATGCCTTGATGGTTTCACCGTTGCCCCGGCCGTAGGCGCCGAAGGTGTGATTAAACCCGCACACCAGCGCCTTGGGGTGATAGCGGTCAAACAAATCCTGCAGATACACTTCCGACTCCTGTGCCGCCACCTGCTTGTTAAAGGTGGTAACGCACAGATTTTCCACACCGAAGCCTGCCATGAGCGCCGCCCGCTCGGGAAGCGTCGTCAGCAGCGGCGGTGCCGCTTCCGGACGGAGCACCTGCATGGGATGCGGCTCGAACGTGCACACGTTCAGGGGCAGATGGTACTTTTCTGCCAGATCATTGCCTGCCATCAGCAGTGCCTGATGACCACGGTGCACCCCATCAAAGGTGCCCAGCACCAGCACACACGGTTCCGTGGATGCCGGATCGCGCAGAATCTTCATGAACGTTCCTCCGTTTCAGGTGCAATCAGTGCGCGCCAGACAAGCTCTTCGCCCTCTCTGGCCGCAATCCCCCAAAATTCCCCTTGAGAATAAATCCGAACTGCTTTACCTTCTTCCGGCGTACCCGGGAGAATGGGCAGCTTGGCGCCGTTCACCACGCGCTTGCGGAGCTTGGACGGAACATCCAGCTTCGGCATGTGACCGATGGGCGCATCCAGCGGAATCAGCTTTTCCGCCAGCTTACCTTCCTTCACAAGGGCTTCAACTTCTTCCAGCGTCATGGCCGTTTCCAGGTCAAAGGCGCCGCTCTGTGCCCGGAGCAGGAAGCGCATGTGAGCAGGGCAACCCACCATCTGCCCCATGTCGTGGCAGATGGAACGGATATAGGTGCCTCGTCCGCAGTGAACGGTCATCAAATAGCCGTGATCCGGCTGTTCTGCGCCCACCTGGATGCTTTCCACATGCACCAGCCGCTTGGGGACTTCCACGTCTTCGCCCTTGCGTGCCAAGGCATACAAGGGCTTGCCGTCCTTCTTAATGGCAGAATAGGCGCTGGGCTGTTGCCAGATGTCACCCGTCAGTGCCTGTGCCGCACGTTCCACCGCTTCGCGGTCAGGATAGCAATCTCCCGTGGCAATGACCGTGCCCGTAGCGTCCTGCGTATCTGTTGCAGTGCCAAAGGCCACTTCGGCTACGTAGGTCTTTTCCTTGTCCACCAAGTAGTCAAAGAGTCGTGCCGCCTTGCCGATCATCACCGGCAGCACGCCTGCCGCCTCAGGATCCAGCGTTCCTGCATGACCAACATGCTTCTCCCCGGTGAGACGCCGGGTGACAGCCACCACCGCGGCAGAGGTCATGCCCGGCGGCTTCAGGATATTCAGGAATCCGTTCATGCCATCGCTCCGTTCATCTCGTCCCGAATGGCATCCAGCACACGCGCCACGGCTTCCGTCAGCGGTGCATTGACCGTGCAACCTGCTGCCAGTTCATGCCCGCCGCCGCCCATCATCTTCGCGACACCATCCACCTTGTAGGGTTCAATGGAGCGCAGAGAGAACTTGGTGCGGCTATCATCCAACTCCCGTGCCATGACGGCAAACTTCACGCCTTCCACGTTCAAGCCGTAATTCACAATGGTTTCGGTGTGCTCCGGCATGGCGCCGCAATCGGCCATATCCTGCTGGGTAAGGGTGATCACGGCAATCTTGCCATCTGCCGCAAACGTCATGTTGTTCAGCGCACGGCCAATCAGCAAAGTCTGTGCCTTGGAGCGCTGCTGGAACAGCATGCGGTTCATCTTTGCCAGAGGAAGGGCACACATTTCCAGCAAATCTGCCGCCGTGCGGAAGGCCTCGGGTGTGGTATTGGTAAAGGCGAAATTGCCCGTATCCGTGCTGATACCAACGAACAGGCAGATGCCGATTTCCTTCGTCACGGTCACCTGCAGGGTATCCAGCAATTCGCGGATCAGCAATGCCGTAGCCGATGCAGAAGGATCAATGTCGTTCCGCTCCGCATAGCAGGGATTGGTGCCGTGGTGATCCACCTGCGCCGTGTGATCTGCCTTTTGGAGCAGTGCCGCACTGGTGCCCAGACGTGCTTCGTCTGCCGCATCCACCGCAATCACCAAATCATAATGTTCTGCCGCCTGGTCTGCCGTTGCATAAGCATCCGCACCTGCCATGAAGGACAGGTTATCCGGAATCTTATCCTGGCAAAAAACAGCCACCGTTTTGCCAAGCTGCATCAGCCCCAAGCGCAGTGCCAGGGTGCTTCCCACCGTATCCCCGTCGGGATTGATGTGGGAGCAAAGTGCAATCGTCTGCGCCGGCTGAATCGCCTGCGCAATGGTTGCGGGGTCACGCTTCAGTTCCGTCGTCCTCTTCTCCATGGTCATCCGTCCCCTCACTCTTCTGGGCGTCTGCCAGAACCTTGGCGATGTGCACGCCATAGGCAATGTTCTGGTCGCTGACAAAGCTCATCTCCGGGCTATAGCGGATGAGCATCTGCTTGCCCAATGCACGGCGGATGTAGCCGGATGCGCTCTTGAGTGCCTTCATCAGGTCCTCGCGCTTATCATCTTCCAGCACGCTGACATAAATCTTGGCATACCGAAGGTCGCGGGTCACCTCGGCACGGGTCACGGAGAACGTGCCGGAAATGCGGGGATCGTTCAATTCTTCACGGATAATGCGATCCACCTCGCGGCGTACTTCTTCGGAGATACGGTCAATTCTCTGGTAACTCATGTTAATCCTTTCAGGGTTTGATCCCAAAATCTGAAGGAGGGAGGGCGAGCCGTTGCCAGATCGTCCTCCCCGCCCTTTTTTGTTGATTCGATTTGCTTAGCGCGGAATTTCTTCCATCACATAGCATTCCACGATGTCGCCTTCCTTGATGTCGTTGTGACCCTCGAGGCTCATGCCGCACTCGAAGCCCTCACGCATCTCCTTGACGTCATCCTTCAAATGCTTCAGGCTGCTCAGCTTGCCTTCGAACACCACCACGTTGTCACGCAGCAGGCGAACCTGAGCATTGCGCTGTACCTTGCCATCCTGCACGTAGCAACCGGCGATGATACCGGCGCCCGTGATCTTGAACACATTGCGAACCTCGGCATGGCCCAGGAGCACTTCCTTGTATTCCGGCTCCAGCATGCCCTTCATGGCCTTCTCCATGTCCTCAATGGCCTTGTAAATCACGGTGTAGAGGCGTACATCCACCTTTTCGCGCTCAGCCGTTTCACGGGCAGAAGCATCGGGACGGATGTTGAAGCCAATGATAATGGCATTGAAGGCGGCGGCCAGGTTCACATCGTCCTTGGTGATGGCGCCTGCACCGGAGTGGAGCACGCGAACCTTCACTTCGTCGTTGGACAGCTTCTCCATGGCCTGCTTCACAGCTTCCACAGAGCCCTGCACGTCAGCCTTAATGATCATGTTCAAGGTGGTTACCTTGCCGGCCTCGATGCTGGAGAACAGGTTCTCCATGCTCATCTTCGCCATGGTGGCTTCGCGGGATGCCTTCAGCTTATCGCGGCGCTCCTGTGCCACCTGACGGCTCAGGTGATCGTCACCCACGGCGATGAGCTCATCACCGGCGGCGGGCACTTCGTCAAAGCCCATGATTTCCACAGGCATGGAAGGACCAGCCTCGGACACCTTTTCACCGCGGTCATTGATCAGTGCGCGGACACGGCCTGCGGCCATACCGGCAATGATGTTATCACCCACATGCAGGGTACCATTCTGAAGCAGAACCGTGGCCAGAGGGCCGCGAGCCTTGTCCAGTTTGGCCTCGATAATAACGCCGCGGCCAAGACGATTGGGGTTAGCACGGAGCTGCAGCATATCGGCCTGCAGAAGGATCATTTCCAGCAGTTCATCCACACCTTCGCCCGTCAGAGCGCTGACCGGCACGGTAATGGTATCGCCGCCCCAGTCTTCGCACACAATGCCGTACTGGGTCAGGTCCTGCTTGACCTTCTCGGGGTTGGCGGTAGGCTTGTCCATCTTGTTGATAGCCACGATAATCGGCACATTGGCCGCCTTGGCGTGGTTGATGGATTCAATGGTCTGGGGCATGACACTATCGTCAGCGGCAACCACCAGCACGGCAATATCCGTTGCCTGGGTACCGCGGGCACGCATGGCGGTGAAAGCCTCATGGCCAGGAGTATCCAGGAAGGTAATGCTGCGGCCGTCCACATCCACGGTATAAGCACCGATGTGCTGGGTAATGCCGCCGGCTTCGCCAGCCGTCACACGGGACTTGCGGATGTAGTCCAGCAGAGAAGTCTTGCCGTGGTCAACGTGACCCATAATGGTCACAACCGGCGGACGGGACTCCAGGTTTTCTTCATCATCATCGAAGTCTTCCGCCACCAGAGCATCCTCAGCGGTCTGCTCGGGCTTCTTCTCCAGGGTGATGTCAAAGTCGGAGCACACCAGCTGGGCGGTATCGAAGTCAATCTCGCTGTTGATGGTGGCCATGTTGCCCAGCATGAACAGCTTCTTGATGATTTCGCCGGAGGGCTTGCCGATCTTATCGCACAGGTCACGCACAACGATGGTATCGCCGGACATGTAGGCCGTTTCGATCTTGATGGGCGCCATCATCTGCTGAGCAGAGGGCTTCTTAATGCGGGAGCGCTTGCCGCCGCGGATCACATCATCATCGTAGCCGTTGAAGTTGTCACGTGCCATCTGCTTGCGGTTGCGGGTTACGCGCTCCGGGTCATGCTGACGGACGTAATTCTTCTTATTCGGATCGTAATTGGATACGCGTTCCTTCTCCATAGGAGGCGTAAGCTCGGGACCACGGCTGCGGCTCATACCGCCGCCGCGACTCATGCCGCCCTGAGGACGACCCTGGCCGAAACCACCGCCCTGGGGACGGGATGCGCCGCCCTGAGGACGACCCTGACCGAAGCCATTGCCCTGGGGACGAGGTGCACCGGCACCGGCCTGAACATTGGCGGGACGGCCGTACGGTCCCTGAGGATTGGCAGGGCGGCCAAATTGCTGTCCCTGGGGATTCGCGGGACGACCATACTGCTGACCCTGAGGATTCGCAGGACGGCCATACGGTCCCTGAGGACGAGGGGCGCCAGCCTGCTGTCCATTGGCAGGACGGCCATACGGTCCCTGAGGACGAGGCGCACCGGCCTGCTGTCCGTTGGCGGGACGGCCGTACGGTCCCTGAGGACGGTTGCCTGCAGCGGCGGGACGTGCAGGCATCGGAGGACGAATCACATTCGGTGCAAGCCCCACAGGCTTCTGAACCACCTGATCGCCGGGGCGAGAAATAATCTGTCCGATGGCCGGCTTCTTGGGGGCATCCGCCTTCGGCTCTTCCTTGGCGGCAGGCTTTGCTTCTGCCTTCGGAGCCTCTGCCTTCGGAGCGGGCTTTGCTTCGGTCTTGGGGGCAGCATCTGCCTTAGGAGCTTCCGCCTTCTTCTGGGTAGGCTTCTGCTCAGCATTTTCCTTCTGAGCAGGCTTTGCCTCGGCCTTCGGGGCATCCGTCTTGGGGGCTTCAGCCTTGGGCGCATTGCTTGCCTTCGGGGCGTCCGTCTTGGTGGCAGGCTCTGCCTTCTGAGCGGTATCTGCCTTCGGCGCAGTCTCCGCCTTGGGGGCAGGCTTTGCTTCCGCCTTCGGTGCATCTGCCTTGCGGGCGGCTGCATCCTGGGCACGAGCGGCTTCTACAGCGGCCTTCTCATCATCATCCAGCATCGTGAACGCCTTGGAGTGAGAAGACAGAACCTTCTCCTGCTCCTCACGGCGCTTCTGCGCTGCACGTTCTTCTTCTTCCTTGTTGAAGCGGTTCTCCATCTTCTTCAAGGACTGCATCAGCGTATCGGCGCTCTTGCGCATCTTGGTTGCCTTGCTTAGTACTTCAGACGCGCTTGCTGCCAGTTCCTTGGTAGCTTCCTTTTTGCTCACTCTCGTCATTCGACGCTTGCACCCCCGCAATGAATTTCCGTTTTCATCTGTTGAACCTCAGAGCTTTGCGGCTCCGAGAGGGACCGGATCTGATCTGCCAGACCGCCGGGCGCCACCGTCATGGCAACGCCGGCTCTGCCTGTGGCCTCCTGCAGGAGACCCTTGGGTACGCACACCAGCGGTACGCCGTGGTATGCGCATGCCGACTCATATTTCTGCCGGGTGCCCTCGGATGCCGAAGCATCCAGCACCACGACACCAGCCTTTTGCGTGCGAACGGCTTGCAGACAGCCGTCCATACCAAAGGTTGCCTGTCTGGCTCGCACACACAAGCCCATTAAACCGCGAAGCTTATTTTCGTCCACGCTGCTTACTCCTCTTGCGAAGAAGCAGGGAGACTGCTCAGCTTCTGCTGCAGCTGCTCAGCCACCTCTTCGGTGAGCTGAACCTCCAGCTGACGTTCCAGCTGATGCTGCTTAATGGCCCGCTGCAGGCACGCCACGTTGTGACACACATAGGCGCCGCGACCCGGCTTCTTGCCCACAGGATCCATGGAAACGGATCCGTCAGGGGCACGTACAACGCGAATCAATTCGCGCTTGGGCTTCATTTCCCGGCATCCCACACACATCCGCATGGGAATTTTCTTTGGCTTCATCCAGCCGGTTCCCTCCTACCCTTCCGGGTGTTTATTACAGCGTATCGTCATCCTCGGTGGCCGCGGCAGCTTCAGGAGCCTCGGGCGCATCGAAGGAAGTGAAAGCTTCGTCCAGCATCATGGGCGTCTCAGGCGTTTCGTTCATGTCAGGCATTTCTGCCGCCTGGGACTGGGACTTGATGTCGATCTTCCAGCCGGTGAGGCGAGCGGCCAGTCGGGCGTTTTGGCCTTCCTTGCCAATGGCCAGGGACAGCTGGTTATCCGGCACCACCACACGGCAGGACTTCTCGTTCTCTGCCGTGTACACGCTGAGCACGTGGGCGGGGTTCAGGGCATTGGCCACAAACTCGGCCGGATCACTGGACCACTTGATGATATCAATCTTCTCGCCCTTGAGTTCAGCCACCACGCGATCCACACGGCCGCCGCGCTGACCCACGCAGGCGCCTACGGGATCGATCATGATATCAGAAGAGGAAACAGCCATCTTGGTACGGCTGCCTGCTTCACGGGCGATGGACTTAATGGTCACCACGCCGGCGGCAATTTCAGGCACTTCCATTTCAAACAGGCGCTTGACCAGGTTGGGATGAGTGCGGCTCACGCGCACCTGAGGCGCATGGGCATTGGCCGTGCCGGTGCGGTTCACCTGCAGGACGTACACCTTAATATGGTCATCGTCATGCAGCTCTTCGCCAGGGATGCAGTCTTCCTTCTCCAGGATGCCCTCGGTGCGGCCCAGTTCCACAAAGATGTTTTCCTGCTCCACACGCTGCACCACAGCGGTAAGGATTTCGTTTTCCTTCTCGATGTATTCATCGTAGATCTTGCCGCGCTCAGCCTCGCGGATGCGCTGCATAATGACCTGCTTGGCCGTCTGTGCGGCCACGCGGAGGAAGCCGTTGGGCGTCACATCCACCTCGGCAATATCGCCCATCTGATAGCCGTTGTTCAGCTTCTGGGCATCTTCCAGAGTGATCTGATTGCCTTCGTCTTCCACTTCGGGAACGATCAGCTTGCGGGCATAGACGTGTGCCACGCCGTCGGTGCGGCTGACGACCACGGCCAAGTTGGCAGGAATGGCCTCACTCTTGGTGAGATTCTTGCGGTAAGCGGCCTTCAAGGCTTCTTCAATGGCGCCGAAGAGCAACTCTTCGCTGATGTCCTTCTCCTTAGCCAGTGCCTTGATTGCCTCGATAATTTCAGACTTCTGAGGCTTATCGGTCTTCACGGTCTTCTTCATGCTATATCC
>CAVBFK010000046.1:0-5566 GCA_963594395.1 Lachnospiraceae bacterium | reverse complement strand
TTGCTTCTATTATATAAACTTGCATATTGTATCTCCTGTCGTGATTGTTATCATTTTCGTCGCTTTAAGTCAATGACTTACATTTTTATTTATGCTATAATCCGTATCGAAACATTCAGGAGGTTAGTGAAATGAAGCCCAATTACCAGAAGACCATGTACGCCTGCTTCATTGGCTATATCGTGCAGGCCATTGTCAATAATTTTGTACCGTTGCTCTTCGTCACATTCCAGAGCACGTATCAGATTCCGCTGACGAAGATTACCATGCTGATTACCATTAACTTCGTGATTCAGCTGCTGGTGGATCTTTTGTCTGCCGGGTTTGTGGATCGCATCGGCTACCGCGCATCGATCCTGATGGCACACGTGCTGTCTGCAGTGGGACTTGTGGCGCTGACCATCTTGCCGGAAATTTTGCCGGATGCGTTCGTTGGCATCCTGATTGCTGTGGCCATCTACGCAATCGGCGGCGGATTGATTGAAGTGCTCATCAGCCCTATCCTAGAGGCATGCCCCACGGAGCATAAGGATAAGGCCATGAGCCTTCTGCATTCCTTCTACTGCTGGGGTCATGTGGGCGTGGTGCTTCTGTCCACCCTCTTCTTCGGCGCCTTCGGTATTCAAAACTGGAAGATTCTTGCGCTGATTTGGGCGGTGATCCCCGTGGCGAATGCGATCCTTTTTGCGAAGGCGCCGATCTATTCTCTGCAGGAGGAAGGCGAGAAGGGGCTGACCCTGAAGGAACTCTTCCGCAATAAGATGTTCTGGGTGCTGATGCTGATGATGGCCTGCGCCGGTGCAGCTGAGCAGTCGGTCAGCCAGTGGGCATCCACCTTTGCAGAGCAGGGACTGCACGTCAGCAAAACCATCGGTGACTTGACGGGACCCATGGCGTTTGCCTTCCTGATGGGACTTTCACGGCTGATCTACGGCAAGTTCGGCGAGAAGATGGATATCGACCGCTTCATGGGCTTCAGCTGCCTGCTGTGCATTGCTTCCTACCTGTGCATTTCCTTGATCCCCAATGCGGTGGTGAGCCTGATGGGATGCGCCATTTGCGGTTTCTCTGTGGGCATCCTCTGGCCTGGCACTTTCAGCAAGGCATCTGCCACGATCCGCAACGGCGGAACCGCCATGTTTGCCATGCTGGCTCTGGCAGGCGACGTGGGTTGCTCCGGCGGTCCTACGCTGGCTGGCCTGATGTCCGGTGTTTTCAATGACAATTTGCGCATGGGCATCTTGACCGCAGTCATCTTCCCTGTACTCCTGCTGGTGGGCTTGAAACTTGCGGGAAAGTCGAAAAAAGCATAAACAGAATTTTGCCGCATCGCATAAGGTGCGGCAATTTTGCTGTATCATGATTGCACCTTGTCAAAAGCAAGAAAAAACAGTATAATAGACGCAGATCCTATCGTTTTCAAAAGTAACCGAAGGAGGATGCACATATGGATGTACAGCAGGCTTACCAACAATGGCTGAAGGATTTCGCCGCTGATGCGGATACGGTGGCAGATCTTCAGTCCATTGCCAATGACCCTAAGGAGATTGAGGATCGCTTCTACACGGAGCTTTCCTTCGGCACCGCTGGTATGCGCGGTGTTCTGGGCGCGGGCACAAACCGCATGAACCGTTATAACGTTCGCCGCGCTACGAAGGGTTTGGCAAAGTACCTTCTGCAGAATCCTGAAGAGGCAAAGCGCGGTGTGGCCATTGCTTATGACAGCCGCCGTTGCTCTGCTGAATTTGCCAAGGATACCGCGCTGGTGCTGTGCCAGGAGGGCGTTCCTGCTTATCTGTTCGATGCCCTTCGCCCGGTGCCGATTCTGTCCTATGCCGTGCGTCACCTGCACGCCATCGCAGGCGTCGTTGTGACCGCCAGCCACAATCCTCCCCAGTACAATGGTTATAAGGTGTACGGGGAAGACGGCGCACAGGTTGGTCCGGAAGCCGCAGAGGGCATTACGGGATTCATTCGCTCCCTGGATTATAAGGACTGCACCCTGATGGACGAGGAAGAAGCCAAGGCCAAGGGTCTGCTGCATATCATCGGCAACAAGGAAGTGGACGATGATTATATCGCCCAGGTGAAGACCCTGTGCATTCAGCCGGACATGCTGGCCAAGGTCGGCCCCACCCTGTCGATTGTCTATACGCCCCTGCATGGTAGCGGCAATGTTCCCGTTCGCCGCATCCTGAAGGAAATCGGCATTACCAACGTGGCCGTGGTGAAGGAACAGGAAATGCCTGATCCCAACTTCTCCACCATTAAGGTGCCGAACCCCGAAGATCCCGGCGCGTTCACCCTGGCCATGAAGCTGGCCGATGAAGTAGGCGCCAGCGTAATCTTCGCTACCGACCCTGACTGTGACCGCCTGGGCGTTGCCGTGCGGGATAACGAGGGAACGTTCCATCTGCTGACGGGCAACCAGATCGGCTGTGTGCTGCTGCACTACATCCTGTCGACCAAGGCCAAGCAGGGCACTCTGCCCAAGAACGGCGCGGCGGTGAAGTCCATCGTGTCTACCTCTTTGGCAGACCGCATCTGCGCCAAGTACGGCGTTGCCATGTTTGAAACGCTGACGGGCTTCAAGTTCATCGGCGAGAAGATTCAGCAGTTCCAGGATACGGGCAGCAATACCTTCCTCTTCGGCTTTGAAGAGAGCTACGGCTTCCTGTCTTCCACCTTCGTGCGGGACAAGGACGGCGTGAATGCTTCCTTGCTGATCTCCGAAGCGGCGGCCGCCTGCAAGGCTGAGGGTATCACCCTGTATGACCGTGTCCAGCAGATTTACGCTGAGTTCGGATATTATGTGGAAAAAGTCGTGAGCAAGACTCTGCCCGGCAAGGACGGTCTGACCCTCATGAAGAAGATTATGTGCGACCTTCGCGCCAATCCGCCGAAGGAGCTGGCCGGCAAGAAGGTGACCGCCGTTCGCGACTACCTCACGGGTGTTCGCACCTGCGATGGCAAGGAAGAACCCACGGGTCTGCCGGCTTCCAATGTGCTGTATTACGAGCTGGAGGGCGGCAACTGGGTTTGTGTCCGTCCCAGCGGCACCGAGCCGAAGATCAAGCTGTATGTGAACAGCAACGCCGCCGCCAAGGCCGATGCGGAAAAGCTGAACGAACAGCTCCGCGAAGCCAGCGAAAAGTTGCTGGAAGCCTAATGGATGCTACATTCCCGGGCATGGCTGGCCGGTCATGCCCGGAATCTTTTTTGTATCACTGTCTGAGAGGATGCGTGCACCATGCGTAAACTTGTGTGTCTGTTGCTGACCATGATGATGATCTTGCCCCTTGGCGTTGCCTCGGGGGAGACGACAGATCTTGCTTTTCTCATGCAGCAAAAGGCGGAGGAAGAGCTTGCTTCCGTTCAGTCAGAAGCCACAGGCTGGGCAGCAGATATCCTGTCCCAGGCGGTGATCACCGACGTGACGGTGGGGGATGACGGGAAAACCGCTACTGCAACGGTGACCGTGCCGACCTTGGCGGCTGGCGTCGATAGCCAAACGGAAAACACCGATGACAGCGCCTATCTTCTGCAGGCGGTTTCCGGCACGAATACGGCCACGTATAAGCTGACAGCCACCATCAAGGAGAATGCTGAGGGCACCACGACTTTCAAGTGGTCCGGCAGTGAAAATGCCAGCAAACTGCTATCCGGTGCGAAGAAGCTGGCCGCAACCGCCTGTAAGAGCTACCAGACCAAGGAGATTCGCACCGCGTTGGAAGGCGTTCTTCTGCCCAAGGCTACCGAATTGCCCAAGAAACAGCCAGAAACCGCACCGACCCTGGATACATTGACGGATTACGGAACGGCAGTGGCAGATACCTTGGGCGTATCGGCGGAATGCGCCGCACGGCGTCTGGCGCCGCTGATGATGCTCATGAAGATCTCCAAGGCGGGAGCAGGGGACAATGCCACCCAACTGGTGCTGACACTGAGCATCGGCAAGTGGGAAAGCATGCTCTCTGACGCGGAGGAAGCTACCAAAACCAATATGCAAAGCATGCTGGGCGTGCCGGAATTCAGCCGCGACGACGTAGACCGCGTGCTATGTGAAGCAATGGCAGAAGCTTTCCTGCCCTATGCCTACAGCAGTAAGACGCCTACGACGAAGAAAATCACGGTGGACTTGGCCGCTGTTGCCAAGGATGGTCCCACCATGGCTACGGAACTCATGGACTTTTTCCGTGAATACATGACGGCCGTGGAGGCGTCTGAGGATCGCTTGATGGAATACGCGGCCACCCTGCCTTACTATCCGGAAATTGATCTCATCGATACCGGCGTGCTGACCGGTGCATCGGATGAAGAAGGTAGCCGCGTGATCTTCGATACCAAGAACAGCGACAACCATGCCTATGTCCTTGTGGAACGCAACGGAGAACAGGTGCTGTCCGGCTTCATTCATCAGGGCGTTCGTCTGCAGATGAAATTGCAGCCCGGCACCTATCGGGTGTACTTCACCCTTGGCACGGAGTGGTACGGCGAGCGGTATTTCTTCGGTAAGGACGCACAGTGCGGCTATTTTGATCTGACCGTAGGAACGGAAGATAATACCCGCGTGCACCTGACGGACAGCGATGACGGCAATCTGCAAATTACAAGCATGACCTGGGATGAGCTCCGCAGTGAAGCAGGCGTGTGGTAATTCCTTATGAAAATTTCTTGTGAATCGGAAAGGATGAATCAGAATGGATAAGCAGACCTATCTTCTGGAACAGCTGAAGACCTTGACCAATATTCCCAGCCCCACGGGCATGACACGGGAAGCCACGGATTATGTGCTGGCAGAACTGACTCGCCTGGGCTACGCGCCTGAGCGTACCCCCAAGGGAACCGTGGTGTGCTGCATCGGCGGCAGCGGCCATCCGCTGGCTGTTTCTGCCCATGTGGACACCCTGGGTGCCATGGTTCGTGCCATTAAGCCCAACGGTTGCCTGCGTTACACCCAGCTGGGCGGCTACAATGACAATGCCATCGAAAACGAGAACGTGATCATCCACACCCGCAGCGGCAAGCGCTACAGTGCAACGGTGCAGTCTACCAAGGCAAGCCGCCACGTGTGGGGCAATCAGACCGCAATGCCCCGCAATGACGAATCCCTCGAAGTCGTCATTGATGAGGAAACCTGGTCCAAGGAAGCCACGGAAGCCCTGGGCATCCGCCCCGGCGATTTCATCTCCTTCGATCCCCGTACGGTGATCACGGAAAGCGGCTTTGTGAAGAGCCGCCACCTGGACGACAAGGCTTCCAGCGCGGTTCTGCTGACGCTGGCTCGCGAAGTGGCAGAAGGTCATGTGACACTTGGCCGCAAGGTGACGCTGATCTTCACCGTGTACGAAGAAGTGGGTCACGGCGCATCTCCGCTGTACAAGATGGATGTTGAAGACCTGCTGGCCGTGGACATGGGCTGTGTAGGCGATGACCTGGGCTGCCACGAAACCCAGGTGTCTATCTGCGCCAAGGACAGCGCAGGCCCCTACGACTACGACTTCACCACCGAGCTGGTGCAGCGCGCTCAGAAGCTGAACCTGGACTATGTAGTAGACATCTACCC
>CAVBFK010000045.1:0-7621 GCA_963594395.1 Lachnospiraceae bacterium | reverse complement strand
GGCGCCCAGTATTACGACGGCAGCCGGGGCTTTGAGCAGAGCTACGCCAAGTCGGTTAAATACTATCAGCTGGCCGCGCAGAACGGCAGTCGTCCGGCGCAGGAAAACCTCGGCTATTGCTACTACTACGGCAGGGACATGCCCGTTGATTACGAGAAGGCGTTCCATTATTTCGCCCTAGGCGCCTTTGACGGCCATCTCGTTTCCCTGTACAAAATCGGTGACATGTACGCCGGCGGATATTACGTGCAGAAGAACGAGAAAGAGGCCTTCCTCATCTACCAGCGGTGCCTGGAAACCATGACGGAAGAAGCGGCGCCCCGCATTGCCGGCCCGCTGTTCCTCCGCCTGGGCAAGTGTTACCTGAACGGCATTGGCACGGAGAAGGACTTCGAGATGGCGCTCATCTGCTACCAGAAGGCCGAACTGTATCTGTATGACATGGTCAAGAATGGAGAGACCATGTACAACAAAAGTCTCCGGGCGGCCATTGCCGGACAGACGCAGGCGCGTACCCTTCGGGAAAAGGATCTGCCGATTCAGGAGATCTTTAACTAAGGCACGTCAGAACCAGATGCAGTCGGACACGCCGCGTTCCTTTCCGCCGGCGGGCTGATTCAAAATCTGTCCCTGAAACCACAGCTCAGTAGAACCGCCGCCGTCCAGATTGATGGCCGTCTGCACCCCAAGATCAACAAAAATCTGCTGCAGTGTCTGCAAGGAAACACCCTCAGAATAGCCTGGCTGACGTCCGTCTACCACGAGAATCACGTAATGCTTTGGTGTGATCATGCCAATGGCTGTACGCGGTTCACGGCGGGTTGAGCGGGTGGAGATGACGTCAAAGGCTGACGGAAAGTCGGCAACCTCGCCATTTTCCACAAGCACAGGACCAAACTCAAAGGTATTCTGCACCTGTTCATCTTCCAGATGCTTCGCCAGCGTATCAGCTTTTTCTTTGCTCCTATCGCTGACCGTTTCAAAGGAGCCGTCAGGCAGGATAGCCAGCAAATGCCGCGTTGTGTTGTGCGCGCGCAGGGTCTGCCCGTTGCGGATAATGACCCCGTACTTGTGCGTTCGGTAGTCATCTGCATTGATCGCCAGCACGGCACCTTCCCGCCGTGCCATCACTGACAGTGCTTCAAAGTCATTTTGCGCCAGTCCTGCATGAAGGTCTTCTGCATCCCGAATCTGCACATCTGCAATGAAGCATACTGATTGATCGATAACCGTCTTTTGAATGGATATGCTTCGTGTCTCATCCTCATAGGTAAAGTCCGGCGTGCTCACGCAGGATTCCTCCCAAGCACTTGCGGTAGATGCCAGTGAAAGCAGCAGCAATACACAAACCATCAATTTTCTCATGTTCATCCGTCCTTTCGTTTTTGATTCTCCGAAAGTATACGGAAGCCGCATAAGAATGCCGCCTTTTGCGCGGTGCTTTTTTTCTTATGGGATTCTTATGATGCTGTGCTATAATAGCCGCGAAGGATGGTGAGGATGATGCGGCTTCTTTTGGTGGAAGACGACAACGCACTTCGAGAGATTCTATCAAAGCGTCTGACGCGTGAAGGGTACGCCGTAGATGCCTGCGGCGATGGTAATGAAGGCTTGTCCTATGCCCTAGGCGCGACGTATGATGGCATCATTCTGGACATTATGCTGCCCGGCATTGATGGGCTGACCTTACTAACCCATCTGCGTGCCAGAAAAGTCACTGCCAGCGTCCTTCTGCTGACCGCTCGTGATGGGTTGGATGACCGTGTCCGCGGCTTAGACTGCGGCGCGGATGACTATCTGACCAAGCCCTTCGCCTTTGAAGAGCTGTCTGCCCGGGTGCGTGCCATGCTTCGCCGCACCTCGCCGTCCCGCTCGCCGGTGTTAGCCTACGGCGTTTTGGAGATGGACACAGTAACGCATACCTTTCATCGTGGCGGGCGCGCCATTACCTTGACAGCCAAGGAATACGCCTTGATGGAGTATCTTCTGCGCAATGCTGAGCAGGTTCTTACACAGGGACAGATTTTTGATCACGTATGGGCCTACCAGGGCGGATGCGATCAAAACCTCGTGCCAGTGTACATCGGCTATCTCCGCGGGAAAATCGACCGAGGAGAAGATGTGCAATACATCCAAACCGTGCGCGGCGTCGGCTACGTGCTTCGGGAGGAACGCCATGAGGAATAAACTTACCCTGCGCACCCGCATGGCTGTATGGTTTACGCTTTCTGTGCTGGCAGTAACCTCTTTGTTTTTCGGCGTGCTTTACTTCACCGTTCGTGCACAGCTTATGCGGACACTGCAGGATGATTTGAGCACTTCTCTTGTACAGCTGTCTTCTCAGGTGGAGATGAAAGGCGGACAGCTGATTTTCGAGGACGAAACCCCCGTGAAATCCGGCATTATGTATTACATCACCGAAGAAAACGGCAGTGAAATTGCCTCCCATGGGGAAGACATCACCCTGTTTGACCGTTTGCCCGTGCAGGAAGGAGCATTTACCTCCACTTATATCAACAACGAGCATTGGCTTTTGCTGGATTCAGAGCCTTTGACGGTGAATGGCGAAACCATGCGAATCCGCGTCGTTGTTTCCTGCGTACAGATTGAACAGACGCTTTCACTTTTCAGGATGATTTTTGCGTTTGGCGTTCCGCTGTTGACGGCACTGGCGGCACTTATTGGCTTTCTGCTGGCCAAGCGGTCGCTTCAGCCTATTCATCAAATCATCGCCTGTGCGGATGATATTGCACAAGGTGATTTCTCACGCAGAATTTCCGAGATGTCTTCTTCCGATGAGCTGGGTGAGATGACCCGCACGTTGAACCGCATGCTGGCATCGCAGGAGGATTTTTTGCGCCGTGAGCGCCGCTTTACGTCAGATGCTTCCCACGAATTGCGCACGCCTGTGGCGGTGATTCAATCTTGTGCAGAAAGCCTCGACAATCTTCAAGTGCTTCCCGAAGAAGAGCACGCCAAGGTTCGCACCATTCTCGATGAATGCCGCCGAATGCAAAAGATGATTGAGCAACTGCTGACGCTGTCCCGCGGGCAGGAAGGCCGCTATCCCGTAACCATGGAATCGATCTCCCTCAACGAGATATTTGATGGAGTTCAGTCCGTACTGGAGCCCGTGGCGCAGGAGCACGCCATCTGCCTGCATTTTGATATTGCTTCTGAGATCGTCTTCACTGCCGACCAAAGTTTGCTGACCCAGTTACTGCTGAATCTCATCGGGAATGCCGTGAAGTATGGGAAAAAAGGCGGCGATGTGTGGGTACACGCAGAAAGGCAAGAGAACGGCATACTGCTGACGGTAGAGGATAACGGCATCGGCATCGCTGGGGAACATCTGCCGCATATTTTCGAGCGTTTTTTTCGTGCTGATGCCGCACGGGATCGAACAGGCACCGGACTTGGCCTGGCCATTGTGCAATGGATTGTTGACCTGCACGGCGGCAACATCAGCGTAACAAGCGAAATAAACGTTGGCACAAAATTTACCATACATCTGCCAAGCATCCCGCCCAGTTTGAAATCCAACTAAACAAAGAGGATTCACCGCATCGCCGCAGTGAATCCTCTTTCCTATAGCATTTTATGCCGCTAAGCGCTTACTCCATTTCCGTGGGATGTTCCTTGGCATAGATGGCCATGGCGCATTCCAGGCGCTTACGCTCCATCTGGCACTCCATATCGTAGGGCTGAGAAATATCCCCATGGAAGGCCTGCGCATTGGCTGCGCAGCCGCCGGAGCAGAAGAAACGTGCCCAGCAGTCGCGGCACTTTTCCTTATGCAGCACGTGATTGTTGGCGAACTTCTTCTGAATTTCACGGTCGAAGGTGCCGTCCAGCACGCTGCCCATGCGGTAGCCTTCACGACCCACGAACTGGTGGCAGGGATAAATGTCACCATCGGGGGTCACGGCCACGTACTCGTTGCCGGCACCGCAGCCGGTCAGGCGCTTGCGCAGGCAGGGACCGCCGGCCAGGTCAATCATGAAGTGGAAGAAATTGAACCACTTGCCGTTGGCGCGGCGATCCAGGTAGATCTGTGCCAGGCGGTCATACTCGGCCTTGATCTGGGGCAGGTCTTCTTCCTTCAGCGCATATTCCACGCTGGGATCCGTCACCACGGGCTCAATGGACAGCTGTTCAAAACCCTGATCGGCCAGATACAGCACGTCGTTGCCGAAGTCCTTGTTGTAGCCGGTGAAGGTGCCGCGGACGTAGTATTCCTTATCGCCGCGCTTCTCGGCAAACTTCTTGGCCTTCTCCATAATCAGGTCATAGCTACCCTTGCCGTTGATGGTGGGGCGCATACGGTCGTGCACCTCGGGGCGGCCGTCGATGGAGATAACCACGTTGCCCATTTCCTTGTTCAGGAAGTCCATGATCTCATCGTTCATCAGCACGCAGTTGGTAGTGATGGTGAACTTGAACTTCTTGTTCTTCTCCTTCTCAATGGAGCGGCCGTATTCTACCAGACGCTTCACCACAGGGAAGTTCATCAGAGGCTCGCCGCCGAAGAAGTCCACTTCCAGGTGAACGCGCTTGCCGCTCTTCTCCACCAGCCAGTCCAGAGCCGCCTTGCCCACTTCGTAGGGCAGGAGCTTCCGCTCGCCCATGCAGAAGTCACCCGTAGCCGCAAAGCAATACTTGCAGCGCAGGTTGCAGTCGTGGGCGGCATGGAGGCACAGAGCCTTCACCACGCCGGGCTCGTTGAGCTTCACATCATCATAGTCATCCGGCGTATTGACGGCGCCCAGCTCTTCCAGCTGACGCACTTCGCCGATGACCTCTTCCAGTTCGGCAGGGTCATACTTCTCCTTCAGCTCGGCCACAATCTCCTCAGGGGTGTGGTCGTTCCACAGGTTCAGCACATCATAAGCCATGTCATCCAGCGCGTGAACAGCGCCGCTGCCTACATCCAGCATCATCGGCTGACTAACAGCCTTGAACGTATGAATCAAATTGATCCTCCTCGTGGTGCCGCTTTCAAGCGGCCTTAAAAGCGAAAACTTCTCACAGACTGAAATTATGCCATAAAAAAGGGCGGATTTAAGCGATCCGCCCTTTCATTGACTGCCGATGGATCTTACTTGCCGAAGGCACGGTTCAGCTTGCCTTCCTGGCCGGCCAGAACAGCGTTGTTTTCCTTGTTTGCGCAGGACTGGTTAGCAACGGTGCAGCTGGTCTTGCAAGCGCTCTGGCAGGAAGCCTGGCACTCGCCGCAGCCACCGTGGACCAAAGACTGCTTCAAGCAGGGGTTCTGGATCGTAGCAATATGCTTCATGGGAACATTCCTCCATTAATCTGAGAATACAGTTATTATACAACATCTTCCCCGGTAACGCAATCTTTTTGTCACAAAAAGTACATCACGGGTGCGAAGCGGCTTTACAGCACATCCCAGGCAGACAAATCGTCCTGCCAAAGGGTGATCTTTCCGCTTGCAAGGGTCTTCTTCATATCGATGAGGCGCTGGTTGCGGCTTCCGCAATACTTCAGTTCCAGGCTCCGCTGCGCCAGGATGAAGGGACCATCCACCAGCACTTCGATGTTGCTTAGCAGTGCCATGCGGGCAGGATCCTGCTCTTCCAGCAGTTTTTCCAGGGTATAGCCGGTGTAGCACCACACGTTCAGGCCGTGGCTGTGGGCGGCCTGTGCAAGCTCCAGGCAGGGCTCCGGCTGACACAGGGGATCGCCGCCGGAAAGGGTGATGCCGCTGAGTAGGGGATTGGCGTACACCTGCTTGAGAATCACCGAGGTGTCCACCACCCGGCCGCCGTTGAAATCATGGCTTTGGGGATTATGACATCCCGGGCAATGATGGGGACAGCCCTGGGTGAAAATGGTGTATCGGCAACCGGGACCATCCACAATGGAATCATCCACCGTGCCGGCAATGCGAATATCCACAGCTTATTCCTTGCTTTCTGCCTGGGCTTCAGCGGCCTCGTCAGCGGCGCTGACACCGTGCTTCACGCGGTCATGCTCTTCTGCACGCTTGGCGTTGTTGAAGCGATCCAGGGTGCCCACCAGATAGCCGGTAATGCGGCGAATCCGCTCGAAGGGACGGCCGTTCTCCGTACGGTGGCAGCAGGGGCACTCATCACCGATGATGCCGTTGTAGCCGCACACAGGGTCACGATCCACCGGGTGGTTGATGGAGCCGTAGCCGATGCCCTTATCGTGCATGAAGCGAACAACCTTTTCAAAGGCGTCCAGGTTCTGCAGGGGATCGCCGTCCATTTCCACATAGCTGATGTGGCCGCCGTTGGTCAGGGCATGATAGGGAGCCTCCACGCTCAGCTTATGGAAGGCAGAGCAGGGATAGTACACCGGCACATGGAAGCTGTTGGTGTAGTAGTCGCGGTCGGTAACGCCGGGGATGATGCCGAACTTTTCCTTATCCAGGCGGACAAAGCGGCCGGACAGACCTTCGGCAGGGGTAGCAATCAGGCTGTAGTTCAGCTTGCGCTCACGGGACATCTTATCGGTGAAGTTCCGCATGGCGCCGATGATTTCCAGGCCCAGGTTCTGGCTCTCTTCGCTTTCGCCGTGATGCTTGCCGCGCAGGGCCACCAGGGCTTCTGCCAGACCGATGAAGCCGATGGTCAGCGTGCCGTGCTTGAGCACTTCGCCCACGGTATCGTTCCAGTCCAGCTTTTCGGAGTCAATCCACACGCCCTGACCCATCAGGAAGGGGAAGTTCTTGACCTTCTTCTTGCTGATGATGGCCAGACGCTCTTCCAGCTGCTCCACCACCAGTTCCATCTTCCGCTCCAGTTCGTCGAAGAACCACTGGATGTCACCATTGGCCTCGATGGCAATGCGGGGCAGGTTGATGGAGGTGAAGGACAGGTTGCCGCGGCGGGGGGCAATCTCGCGGTCGGGATCATACACATTGCCCATGACGCGGGTACGGCAGCCCATGTAGGCGATTTCCGTTTCGGGATGGCCGGGCTTATAGTACTTCAGGTTGAAGGGTGCATCCACGAAGCTGAAGTTCGGGAACAGGCGCTTGGCGCTGGTGCGGATGGCCAGGCGATACAGATCGTAGTTCGGCTCGCCGGGGTTGAAGTTCACGCCTTCCTTCACGCGGAAAATCTGAATGGGGAAGATCGGCGTCTCGCCGCCGCCCAGACCGGCCTCGGTAGCATGAAGAACGTTCTTCATCACCAGGCGGCCTTCAGGGGACGTATCCATGCCGTAGTTGATGGAGGAGAAAGGCACCTGGGCGCCGGCGCGGCTGTTCATGGTATTCAGGTTGTGGATCAGTGCTTCCATGGCCTGATAGGTAGCGCGGTCGGTTTCCTGCTCGGAATGGTTCTGGGAGAAGTCCAGAATGCGCTCTGCCATGGCATCATCTGCGCCGCGCTCCATGAGGAGCTTCTTCAGGGCTTCGCGGTGCTCCATGTTCTGCTTCAGGGTAGGATTCATGCCCTGCTCAGCCAGGCTGTCCAGCATTGCGCGGGCATCCTGATCGGCCTGCTCCTCATTCAGCAGCAGCTCCAGGGCACGGGACAGGTTCATGCGGTAGCGCTTGATGAAGGTCTTCTTCACGCCGGGGGCCATGCCGTAGTCAAAGTCTACGATGCTCTGGCCGCCGTGCTGG
>CAVBFK010000044.1:0-4282 GCA_963594395.1 Lachnospiraceae bacterium | reverse complement strand
GCGTGGATGTGCACAAGGCAGAAGATGCGGCAGTACTGCACGACTGCGCCAAATGTCTGCCACTGAAGGAAATGCAGCGCATCTGCACCGAGCACCAGCTGACGGATGACAAAGCCGTGCTGGAAAGCGGCGCACTGATGCACTCCATCGTCGGTGCTTACCTGGCGGCAGAAGTTTACGGTGTGGAGGATCCCGACATCTTGCGTGCCATTGCTTGCCATACCACCGGCAAGGTGGATATGACGCCGCTGGATATGGTGGTCTATCTGGCCGATAAGATTGAGCCGACCAGAGAGAGCTATCCCACCCTGGAAAAGGTTCGAGTGCTGGCTAAATTGAGCCTGGAGCGCGCCATGCTGGCCAGCATGGAAGGCACGCGGGACTTTGTCCGCAAGGGCGATAAGCCCATGCATCCGCAGACCCTGGAAACGATTGATTGGCTGAAAGGAAAATTGCAAAGCGGTACCAACGAAAATAGATGACACACTAAGGAGGCAGATTATGCAGGATAACGCATTGGTACAGGAAATCGCAAGCGCCTTGTATGAGCATAAGGCACAGGACATTGTGGCACTGGACGTGAGCCACATGACCGTCATTACGGACTACATGGTGATTGCCTCCGGCCGAAATGCCAACCTGGTGAAGGCATTGGCAGACGACGTGGATGAGCGCATGGCCAAGGAAGGCCTGACCCTGCGACGCATGGAAGGCCAGGGCGAAGGCCGCTGGATCGTTATGGATTACGGTCACATCCTTGTTCAGCTCTTCCACCAGGAGGAACGCGCGTATTACAATTTGGAGCGGCTGTGGGAAGATGGATCGAACCGGATGGTGCTTCCCTTTGATCAGACGGTGGAATGAGAAACGGCAAAGTGAAATAATTGGGGCGGAAAATGCGCAAAGTTGTAAATTTCAGCGTGTTTCCGCCCCTTTTTTCATTGGATTACTTGACAAGAGGTCGAATCGTACCGCATAATAGGCGGAGGAATGTCTATCCACATTCCTTATTTGACATTGCAACTTTCGCCTATCCAGCGCGATTGCATCATTCTTTGACGGCTCGGCGGTTTGCTTGCACCGCCGGGTGAACGCGGAGAGAGGAGGTCTGAGGATGAACGGCAACCGTTCCAATAGCACCAATAACAGCAACAACTACTACGGACGTCAAACGGGGAACCCTCAGCAGACGTACGGTCAGCAGAATTACAGCCAGCCTCAGCAAGGCTACGCACAGCAGAATTATGCCCAGTCCCAGCAAAACGGTTACAGCCAGCAGGGTTATGCGCAGGGGCAGCAGAGCTACACGCAGCAGGGTTACAACCAGCGCGGTTATACCCAGCCTCAGCAGAGCGGCTACACCCAGCAGGGCTATGCACAGAATCAGTACAGCCAGCAAGGGTATACACAGGGTCAGCAGGGTTATGCACAGCAAGGCTACGCCCAGTCTCAGCAGCGTGGCTACACCCAGCAGGGCTATGCGCAAGGACAGCAGGGCTATACGCAGCAAGGTTATGCCCAGGGGCAGCAAGGCTACACCCAACAAGGTTATGCCCAGGGACAGCAGGGTTACAACCAGCAAGGCTACGCTCAGCCCCAACAGGGTTACGCACAGCAAGGCTATGCCCAAGCGCAACAGGGCTATGCACAGCCTCAGCAGGGCGGCAATGCCTATAATTATCAGCAGCAGCCTCAGGCGCCTCAGAAACAGTTTGATCCGAGCATCCTGGTCAAGATCCTGCTCTTTGGCGTACTGCCGCTTCTCTTCGTGCTGGGCATGGTACTGTCCGTAACACCGCTGAAGTGGGTCTTTGTCGGCCTGGCAGTGGTGGCGGTGGTTTTGATTTGGGCAAGGCCGGTGGTGTCTTCCAACATGCGTACGACCCTTTCCGTGGTCTATGCGGCGTTGGCGGTGGTGGCACTGGTGAGCGCCCTGACGTCTTCCGCAGCGGTGGATTCAACCCGTTCCCGCGGTGTGACGCCCCCCTCCTCTTCGTCCTCCTCTGCAAGCACAGGAACGTCTGACAGCGGCAGCGCTGCCTTGACGGATGGCGACCTGGAAGGGGACGATCCTGATTCCCTGGGCGTGCTGGTGGCCACGGATGTTCCTACGGCAACCCCTGCACCTGAGGATGATGGCCTGTCCAGCGAAGCAGTTACCCAGCTGGAGTCCTTCTTCTACTTCTGGAAGGTGAACCATCATGATGACATGGTGTCACTGTGCTCGCCTTCCTGGCAGAGCAGTGTGAGCGAGCCGAAGAAGGCACTCTATCAGATTCTCGCCAACCGCACGCCGGAAGATTACACCATGGAGAAAATCACCGGCACGGATAACGACACGACCCGCACCGTGACCGTGAAGGCGACCATTAACAAGAATAACGGCAAGGACCCTGAAGTGTATCGCCTGTCCGTGGTGATGGTGAAGGAAAACGAAACCTGGTATGTGGATCCGAAATCCTTGTCCACATTGGAGGAAATCGCAACTGCAACGCCTGAACCTACCGCAACACCTGAAGTGCAGGATGCTTCCAATACGGACCCGAATACGGTGCTGTATTACAACTCCAAGGGCGGTTCCAAGTATCATGCGCAAGAGCATTGCCAGTCGATTAACTCCAGCTATTATCAGTATATCAAGAGCTTCACCTACAGCCAGATTAACGATGATGACTACAAGGATCTGAGCCCTTGTAACCAGTGCAACGCACCTCTGCGTAACTGATCCAAGGAGGATGCGGCATGACCCTTGAACAGCTGGCCGACAGCCTTCCGCCTCTGCAGGGACACTTGCTGGCGGGACTGTCCGGCGGCGCAGATTCGGTTGCTTTGTGCCGGTGCCTGCTGATCCTCCGTGAGCGGGGCACGGTGACCGTCTCGGCGGTGCATGTCAA
The DNA here is from genome assembly GCA_963594395.1 of Lachnospiraceae bacterium. Taxonomy (GTDB): domain Bacteria; phylum Bacillota; class Clostridia; order Christensenellales; family Aristaeellaceae; genus CAKUFA01. The sequence continues at coordinate 1,388 of CAVBFK010000044.1, read as the reverse complement.
CCATGCCCTTCGCGGATGCGCCTCGGATGAAGACGAAACCTTTGTGCGGGATTTTTGCCGGAAGCATGACATCCCCCTCATGGTATATCGCCTGACACCGCCGCCCCATCCCGGGGAAGGCTGGGCAAGAGAAGCACGGTATGGCGCTTTTCGGAAAGCTATGGAGGCGTGCAGTGCCGATGCCTTGGTGCTGGCACATCACCGTGGTGATCAGGCGGAAACCGTGCTGATGCACCTGATGCGCGGCGCGGGACTGGATGGCCTGTGCGGTATGCGGCAGGAAAGCACGGTCAATGGCATGAAAATTTTTCGCCCGCTATTGAACATCCCGGGCGGCGATCTTCGGGAAGCACTCCGTGCCTGCGGCCAAGCATGGAGGGAAGATGCCACCAACGCGGAAGATGCCTATCTCCGCAACCGAGTACGGCATCAACTGCTCCCTTTCATGGAGACACTCGCACCGGGTGCTTCGGAGCATGCGGCACAAACCGCCGCATTACTTGCGGCAGACAGTGATGCACTGAACACCTTAGCACAGCAGGCAATGCCGTCCCGCGGCAAAGCGTATCTGGCACTTTCCTCTTTCGAGGATGTTCTGCCTGCTATCCGGACACGAATGTTGCGTCTGTGGTGGCAGGAGACGCAGGGCTCGGTGCTGGACGCCGCTCATACCACGGCGCTTGCGTCGTTGCTGGAGGCGCCTGTTGGTACGCGGTGCACCCTTTTGCAAGGGGTTACGGGGTATCGCGGCTATACGCATCTGCACCTGATGAAGGAGCAGAAGAAACCAAAGTCTGTTTTACTAAGCGGTATGGGAACCTACGAAATGGGGGAGATTTCCCTCACCCTTCGTCCCGATGCCGCCAAGCCCGGCAACGGGAAGACTTGCCAAGCTCTTTCCTTAGAGCTACTGCAGGGCACGACTCTGCGGACAAGGCAGGAAGGGGATTTCATCCGTCCTTTCGGCCAACAGGGCAGACAATCTCTGCAGGATTATCTGGTGAACCACAAGGTCGACGCGCCTTTCCGCGATCAGCTCCCGCTCCTTTGCAAGGAGCAGGAAGTTTTGCTGGTGTGCGGCGTGGGCGCTGGCCATCTGCCAAGGTGGCAGGAACATTTTACTGAAGCGGTTTGGTCAGGGGAAATCCCTTGGCTTATCCATACAAAAGTCGTAAAAGGAGAAGAACAGCATGGAACAGGATGCTAAGATTTATCAGGACTTGAGCAAGGTGCTTGTTACGCGTGAGGAAATCCATGAAGCAGTGAAGAAGCTGGGTCAGCAGATCACCGCGGATTACCAGGGCAAGGAGCCGATGCTTGTCGGTATCCTGAAGGGTGCTGTGGTGTTTTACTCCGATCTGATCCGCGAGATTGATCTGCCCCTGAAG
>CAVBFK010000043.1:0-2093 GCA_963594395.1 Lachnospiraceae bacterium | reverse complement strand
GTGCATCGAACACTGAAGGACAGACCCTATGCCAGAGCATTAAAGGCAGAACGAGCCGCTGACCGTGCCAATCTGAAGGCACTTTATAAGGAAGCAGAGATCAAGAACCCGGAATGGGGTGCAAGCCCCATTTCCCGTTTTCAACAGAAGCGTGCGATTAAGAAAGCCTATGCCGAGGCAAAGGCCGGAAAAGCAGTGGACAATACTGTCAAGGCATCTGATGTTGCGGCAAAGGCGGTAAAGAAGTCTGGCGAGACAACATCCAAGGTCACGCAGTTCATTGCGCAAAACAAGAAGGGCTTTATCATCATCGGCATTATCGGCGTGATGTTTCTGCTGTGTTCCAGTTTTCTGTCAAGCTGTTCTCTGATGATGAGCTCCATGACATCCTCTGGCGTGATGACCACCTACCCAAGTGAGGATACGGATATGCTCGCCGCTGAGGCGCAGTACAAGGAACTGGAAGATGAGCTTCAGGAGTATCTGGATAGCTACGAAAGCACCCATGATTATGACGAATATCACTTTGAACTGGATGAGATCGAGCATGACCCGTATGTGCTGATTTCCATTATTACTGCCATGCAGGAGGGCGGCTGGAAGATCGACGAGGTCGGAGACCTGATACAGACGCTCTTTGATAGGCAGTACATCCTCACCGAGGATGTGGAGGTTGAGACCCGATACCGAACGGAGACAGATACCTGGACGGATGAGGAAGGAAATGAGCATACCGATACCTATGAGGTTCCGTATGACTACTACATCTGCACCGTGAAGCTGGAGAATTTCGACCTGTCCCATGTACCGGTCTACATTATGGATGAAGATCATCTGTCGCTTTACTCCGCATACATGGCAACGCTGGGCAATCGACCGGATTTGTTCGGTGAATCGACCTATGTTTCCAAGTATTATGGCGATCAGTCCACCTATGAGATACCGACCGAAGCACTGGCAGACGAGCAGTTTGCCGCCATGATTTCGGAGGCTGAGAAATATCTCGGGTATCCCTATGTCTGGGGCGGCAGCAGTCCAAGCACTTCGTTTGACTGCTCCGGCTTCGTATGCTGGGTGCTCAATCACTGCGGTGTCGGCTGGAATGTCGGCAGAACCACAGCAGAGGGGCTGCGGAGCATGTGCTCCTATGTTTCCCCGTCCAACGCGAAACCCGGCGATCTTATCTTCTTTGAGAAAACCTACAACACCAGCGGCGCGTCGCATATCGGCATCTATGTCGGAGGCGGCATGATGATTCATTGCGGCGACCCAATCCAGTACACAAGCATTGATTCAAGCTACTGGCAGAGCCATTTCATGCAATTCGGCAGACTGCCAAGCCCGTGAGAAAGGAGAAACATGAACCCGAAAATTGAGAAACTGAAGGCGGAGCGCGCCAAAAATGCCGAGAAAATAGGCACCTTGCAGGAGCGCAACCGCAAGCTGAGCGACCAGATCGTGAAGCTGGAAAACACCGATATCGTCGGCATGGTGCGTGAGCATGACATGACGCCGGAACAGCTCTTTGAGCTTCTTACCCGCAAACAGTCCACCGCACCTGAGCCGATGGCAGAAACGGAGGGATACGAGAATGAAAACTAAAAAGAGAATCCGTATGGGAGCGGCTGCGCTTGCAGTCGCTTTCTCTATGATGACGGCAATGTCCGTTCCCGCGCTGGCCTATGACGGCAGCTCGGACACATCTGTGCAGAAGGATACTTCCACCGATACGACCACAACAGCCGCAACTACGACGGAGACCGAGCAGATCGGCACCGTCACCACCCAGGGTGGCAGGCTGAACCTGCGTGACGGTGGCAGCACTGACTACAACGTCATCGGTCAGTTGGCTTGCGGTGATACCGTCACGGTACTGAGTGAGGAAAACGGCTGGTACAAGGTCATTGTCCATGAAAAGACCGGTTATGTGAGCAGTCAGTATCTGACGGTCAGCGACAGTTCCACAGCAACAGTTACCGGAGCAGATACTTCTTCCACAACTTCTGGTTCTCCGCTTACTCCGGATGGCAATCTGGAACTGGTGGACGATGTGACGCAGGAGTCTGACGGCAAGCAGTTCATCACCGTCCAGT
>CAVBFK010000042.1:0-2538 GCA_963594395.1 Lachnospiraceae bacterium | reverse complement strand
GCGTAGGGCTCCAGAATCAGCGCGCCGTTATAACCTTGTGCCTTCAACTCGCGGAACAGGCGCGGAAAATCCATGACACCTTCGCCGGGAAGACAGAGCTTGCCGTTTTCGTCCCAATCCAGCAGATGCACGTGGCGGACACGGCCTTCCATCAGGTGAAGCATGTCGAAAGGATCGACTTTACCCAGATAGGCCTGCTTCACATCCAGCACAAAATGAAGATTGGGAATCATGCCCAGCGCACTGCGAACGCAGTCCAGATTGCGCAGGGTGCACCAGTTGACATTCTCCCAGAGAATCTCCATGTGATGGGCCTGCGCCAAAGCATGCATGGCGGCAAAGCGCTCCGGCAGGGAGGCAATGCGCTCGGGCGTCATGGGGGAGCGGACGCCGCTGGGACCATGGAACACGTAATAGGAGGCTCCTAACGATTGCCCGGCATCCAGCACATGGGACAGGGTCTCCATGGCGTCTTGCCGTTGACGGGGAGAGCCGCCAAACAAATCCGGCTCAAACTGCGTTCCCTTCGGATGCACGGAAACGCAGGGTAGACCGCGCAGACGCTCCTTGACTGTTTCACCAAAGGCACGGTCATATTCACTGCGTGTTTGCAGAAAAATCTCACACACGTCCAGTGTGAAATGCTGACGCAGAAAAGACGCCTCATCTTCCGTCTCCATCCGACCGTAAAATCCGGCGGAGGACATACCAAGCTTCATTCGCATCTGCCTCCTAATTCATCCAGCGAGCAGGAAAAGGCCTGGCCGAACTCCTGCATGAACGCCTGCACCTCCGGCAAATCGGACGCTTCAATGGCTTGCAGAAGTGTTCTGCCAGCATCGGCAAATTCGCGGTTGCCGGCGCGGAGCTCTTCCATGCAGTGGGCGTAGGCACTGATGCGGTCTGCTGCCTTGACCAGTTTCCACGCATAGGAGGACTCATCGGGTTGAAGCACCGTGATGAAAGATCCTTGCAGATCCGGCGGAAGCGTATGCAGTAGCTTCTTCAAAGCTTCCTGTTCCATGCGGCTGTAGGCATCGTGAATCACGCCGTCATGGTGCTTTACAGGCGTCGGAAGATCACCGGTGAAGATTTCTCCTGCATCATGATACATGGCAAGGGTCGCAACACTTTCCGGCGAAACATCCTGATGATAGCGCTCTTTGGCAATCACGGCCAGACCGTGTGCAATCATGGCGGTTTGCAGTGAATGCTCTGCATCATTTTCCGGCAGGGTGGCATGCATCAAGCCCCAGCGGCGGATCAGCCGAAGCCGCGATAGCCACGCGTAAAAAGCACTCATAGATTGCCTCCTCTCATCGAACATCTATTACTATACACAAAAAAGTCTGCCTTGACAATTGCGATATTGACATCTATGACTGTTATGCTATAATAACCCTTGACAATTGCATCCACCGCTAGGGGGGCGACACGGATTCGTCCGTGGCTGAGAGGGCTTCGAGCCGACCCTTAGAACCTGTTGTAGATGATCCTACCGTAGGGAAGCGGACGCACAGCCTTGTTTGCTGTGCTTGGGCTTTTTTGCCCGAACCTGCTTTCCCGCGTTCAACGCGGGTTTTTCTTTTGGGGATGCGGAAGAAAAAGGAGGAGACCCATTCATGTTCCATTTCCTTTCCACTGCACTGGCAGATGAAGCTGCCGCAACCGCCACCGATGTGGCTGAAGAAACAGCATCATCTTCCTGGTTTGCAACCGCCTTTAAAGGCATGACATCTTTCCCTGTATGGGCTTGGATTCTGGTGGCTGTGCTGATCATTGGCGGTTTTGTTGCCTACAAGGCCGTAAAGGGCGGTAAGAAGACCGTCTGGACCACGAAGATGATTTCCATGGGTGCTATTTGCATGGCACTGAGCAGTGTGCTGAGCCTGATTCAGCTGTGGAGCATGCCCCAGGGCGGTTCTGTAACCCCTGCCAGCATGATGCCCATGATGCTCTTTGCCTACGTGTACGGCGTTGGCCCTGGCTTGGCACTGGGCGCTGTGTACGGCGTACTGCAGTACATTCTTGGACCTTGGTTCGTCAGCGTACCTCAGGTTCTGCTGGACTATCCCATTGCCTACGCCATGATCGGCCTTGCTGGCTTGTTCCGTCACATGGAGAATGAGCGCACCGGCCTGTGCCTGGGCGTGGTGGTTGCCTGCATCGGCCGTTTCATTGCCGCTGTGGCGTCCGGTGTGATCTTCTTTGCGGATTATGCAGAAGGCTCTGGCATGAGTCCTATGGTGTATTCAATCTCCTACAATGGCAGCTACATGCTGGCTGAGTGCGTGATCTGCGTGGTGCTGTCCCTGCTGGTTGGCGGACGGCTGGTTCGTGAATTGAAGAAAAACGCATAAGTATGGAATGACAAGGCTCCCGCAGGCAGATGACCTGCGGGAGCTTTTGTATTGTCCAGAAAGCCGAAGAGTCCAGGGGCGGGGTCTTGACCCGTAACCGGAAAACCCCTGGAATAAGGAGAAAAGAACTATTGCTCCATGTGACAAGCCTGCTATCTATCACAGAAATTTTACTTTT
>CAVBFK010000041.1:0-3814 GCA_963594395.1 Lachnospiraceae bacterium | reverse complement strand
GTCTTCAATAGCTACTTCTTTTTAGTTTCATAACAAATCAACTCCATCGGAGAGAGCCTGCGAAGGGTCCAGGGGCGACCGCAAAGCCCCTGGAATATGGAAAGAAAACTCGTTTGTTCCATACGACAAGCTTTCTGCGTAACAAGGAGATTTCGCCTTGCGAGGCGACAAGGGGGCTTTGCGGTCGCCCTTTGGAAACCTTCGCCTCTTCCTTTTGAAGGGGCACTGTTCCGAAACTTTTTTTAATTTTTCAAACCCGAAAAATTATTCCCTTGCTGCCATTGCATCCGCCAGTCTGCCTAACTCTTCCAGAGTTAGCTTCTCCCCGCGAACCTTCTCATCCAGCCCTGCCGCGGCCATAAGCGCCAGTGCCTCATCCCGCGTCATGCGGAAGGTGGCACAGAGGTTGTTGGTCATGGTCTTCCGGCGAAGGGCAAACGCCGCGCCTGCCACGCGGAAGAACAGTTCCTCATCCTTCACCTGCACCGCAGGCTTGTCCCGCAGGGGCAGAACGATAAAGGCGCTGTCCACCTTGGGCACAGGGGTAAAGCACCTGGCGGGCACATCCATGGCCAGATAAGGGTCGCACAGGTATTGGCAGCGCACGGCCAGCATGCCCCAGCCGTCGTCCCCGGGGGAAGACAGAATCTTGTCCGCCACTTCCTTCTGCACCATGAGCGCCATGCGGGTCATGGGAATGCCGCAGGTGAGCAGCAGCTGAATCAGGGGTGTGGTGATGTAGTAAGGGATGTTGGCCACCACGCTCAGGGGCTTGCGCAGGGAGGCGGTGACCTCCTGCAGGTTGAGCTGCATCACATCGCCCTGCACCAGGGAGAAATTCTCCCGGTCGTGGAGGGACGCCTGCAGATAGGGAATGAGCCGCTCGTCCAGCTCAACGCTCAGGACGTGATGCGCCTTTTCGCACAGATGGCGGGTCAGACTGCCGCTGCCCGGGCCGATTTCCAGCACGTCATCTTCCGCGGTAACGGCAGATGCATCGACCAGCGCGGAAAGAATATCATCATCGTAGATGAAGTTTTGTCCCAGTCCCTGCTTATAGCGCAGCTGACTGTCGTGAATGCGTTCTTTTGTTTTGCTCATGATTGCCTCGATATTATTTTCTGCAACGGAACCGTTGCGGGGTGGGATTGATTTGATAGGGTGCCAATGTAATTGATGCTAGGTCATAATGCTTATCCCAGGGGCGACCGCAAAGCCCTCTGGAATAAAGGTCTTAACTCGCTTAATCCATACGACAAGCTTTCTCCCCAACAAGGAGATTTCGCCTTGCGAGGCGACCAAAGGGCTTTGCGGTCGCCCTTTGGAAACCTTCGCCTCTTCCTTTTGAAGGGGCACTGTTCCGTAACTTTTTAGTTTCAATACAAACTAACACTATAAGGAGTGCATGCGAAGGGTCCAGGGGGCGGAGTCTTCGACCCGTAACCGCAAAGCCCCTGGAACACTCATAAAGGACAAGTAGCATGTAACCCATAGAGTTGGAAGTTGTCCTCTTTACTTCCCATTTCTCGGAGAAGAAATGGGCATCCCCTTCTGACACAGGGGGCATTCATCCTCATGATAGAACCGCATATCCACCTGCGCCAAGGACACAAAGGGCACCCCGAAATCCACCTTCCCGCGGGTGCGATCCACCAGGGATGCAATCATCACCGGCGTGGCACCAAAGGCGCGGATAATCTCCATGACCTCGCGGACGCTTCCGCCGGTGGTCACGGTATCTTCCACAATCAGCACTTTCGCGCCCCCCGGCACATGAAAACCGCGGCGCAGGGTCATGACCCCGTCCTTCCGCTCGCAGTACATGAAGTGCTTGCCCAGAATGCGGGAGGTCTCATAGCCGAAAATGATGCCGCCCAACGCGGGAGCGATCACCAAATCTGCACCGCAATTCTTGCACTTTTCCGCCAGCGCCTCGCAGAGCTGACCCGTAATGTCCGCGTGCTCAATGAGATGGGCACACTGCAGGAACGTGTTGGTGTGACGGCCGCTCTTCATGGCAAAATGGCCTTCTTCATAGGCTCCTGCCTGCTGCATCAGGCGCAGTGCTTCTTCTCCCGTCATGGTGGTAGCCCCCTTTGAATTTTTTTGTCGTGCGTCCATGGATAGTATACCATAATCAAGAGCTTCAAAAAAGTAGCAGAGGGAAATTTTGAAGCGCAATAAAGAAGCGGGAAGGCGCCGCCGTTCAAGGCGATCCTTCCCGCTTTTCGTTATGCCAGTTTCTCATACGCCAGCCTGGGCGAGCCATCGGCAATGTGAATAATGCCGCAGTAGGTGAAGCCGTTTTTCAGGATGACGTGCTGCATGGGGAGATTGTCCCGATGGGTGTCAATGCGCAGATGGGGGCAGAGGCCTTCTGCAAAGGTCAGCACCCTGCTGAACACGCCGTGGCATCCTTTGGCCGCGGCCACACGGTGGAGGGTCGCATAGGGGGCATCGCTGAGCCAGGCGCCGTCCTCAATGACGCGGTAGGTGGGGTCTTCTCCCAAAATGCAGGCGAAAACGCCCTCCAGCTTGCCGCTTTCGTCCAGCACATAAAGATCGCCGTTCACAATGTCCTGCGCCAGGGTTTCGCGGGTAGGGGAATGCTTCCACTGGGTGGGATTTCCGTTGGCAACCATAAAGGCACGGGCATCGGCATAAAGATCCATCAGAGCGTCCAGCTCCTCGGCTTTGGCAAGGCGAATCATACCATCACTCCCTCGGATTGATGGGGCAATGATAGCACCGGAAAAAAGCCTGCGTCAAGGGGCGGCGGGTTTTTCTTTTGTTTTGGATGGAATCAAAAACGGCGGCACCTGCGCTTCAGAACGCGTGCCGCCGAATTGGTTTGGAGACGATGCCCTTTACATCTTCTGAATTACCGCGCCCAGCCAGCGGCACATGGTGTCGCCTGCCTGGTTGGCAATCTCCAGCACGCGGGCGTGGCTGTGCTTCACCGTCTGAATGCCGGTGGCCATGTTGGTGATGCAGCTGACGGCCAGCACCTTCATGCCCATGTAGTTGCAGACCATGGTTTCCGGCACGGTGCTCATGCCCACGGCATCGGCGCCCAGGGTGGTGAAGGCGCGAATCTCTGCCGCCGTTTCGTAGCAAGGGCCCATGAAGCCCATGTAGACGCCTTCCTGGTAGGCGATGCCCATTTCATCGGCGGTGCGCTTGGCCAGATTGCGAAGCTCCAGGCTGAAAGGCTCGGTCATGTCCGGGAAGCGGGGGCCGAAACGCTCGTCGTTGGGGCCGATGAGGGGATTGGTGCCCATCATGTTGATGAAGTCCGTAATGAGCATCAGCGTACCGGGGGCAAAGTTGCGGTTGATGCCGCCGCAGGCATTGGTCAGCACCACCTGCTCCACGCCCAGCAGTTTCATGACGTAGAAGGGGTAGCAGACTTCCTTCATGCTGTAGCCTTCGTAGAAGTGGAAGCGGCCCTCCATGGCGTAGACTTCCTTTTCACCCAATTTGCCTGCCAGCAAGGCGCCCTTGTGGCCTGCCACGGTAGACACGGGGAAGTTGGGGATGTCTCCATAGGGGATTTCTTCGGTGTCGGTGAAATCCTGGGTCAGATTGCCCAGACCGGAGCCCAGCACCACAGCGATTTTCGGGTGCTTGGTCATGTGAAGATTGATGTATTCCGCGCTTTCCAGCGCCTTCTCATAAAGATGATCCATGGTGCACACTCCTTGCGGATTTTCTTGCGGACAAGGCTAGTATACCCGATTGGCCGTGGACGCGCAAGAGAAAACCCCAAGGAGCCATGACTCCTTGGGGCGGAAAGAGAGGAAAGGAGAAAGGG
>CAVBFK010000040.1:0-4666 GCA_963594395.1 Lachnospiraceae bacterium | reverse complement strand
CATCACCACCCTGTGGCCCACCACCAAGCAGGCGGTCGAAGGCTGTCTGGCACTGCTGGTGCCCGGCGGTGTGCTGACTATCTGCTCGTATCCCGGCCATGCCGCCGGTGATGTGGAGCGTCACGCCCTGACAGAGCTGTTGTCTTCCCTGCGTCCCCAGGAGTTTAATGTGCTTCACCAGCACTTTCTCAATGCCGGTGCAGGCGCCCCTGAGTGCTTCATCATTCAAAGACAATATTGATACGCAAAAGCCGCACGCTGATGACGTGCGGCTTTTGTGATGCTCAGAGTTTCAGCAGTTGCTCAATGTTCTTATGCAGGATCAATTCCCGTTCTTCCTCGGTCAGCGGAAGGGCATTGAATCGCTTGACTTCCCCCACCGGGTTCCACATGGGATGATCCGTGCCGAAAAATACGCGCTTCGCTCCGTAGCGGTGAATCACCTTCACCGCTTCTTCCGGCGTAATGGCATACAAGCTGGAGGAGCAATCTACGTACACATCCTCGCGGCCGGCAAGGATCTTCCAGCCGTTGCTCCACATGGACCAGCCGCCCAAGTGGGCACAGATGGCTACCAGATTCGGCACATGATCCAGCGCACGTGCCACCCGTTCGGGATTGCTGAAGGGATAGCGGGTATCCCCTGTATGAATCAGCACAGGCAGACGGCGCTCCTCCATGGCCTCCAGCATTTTGATGGAAGCAGGGCTGTCCATCATGAACTGCTGGGTATCCGGGTGCAGTTTCACACCACGGAGTCCCATGGCCATCATGCGATCCAGCTCCTTGCCGATATCCTCATAATCCGGATGCATGGAACCAAAGCCCAGCAGACAATCCGCATGGGCTTCCACGGTAGAGGCAATGAAGTCGTTGACGCTCTTCACCCGGGCAGGAGAAACGGCCGCGGAGTGGACAATGGACAGGTCGATTCCCGCTTCCTTGCTGGCCGCCAGAAGGCCGTCTACCGTGCCGTCCATTTCCATGTTCGGCCACTGGTAGAATTCGCCGATGGAACGCACTGCCTTGGCGGCGATTTTGTCGGGATAGATATGGGCGTGAACGTCAATGATCATAATGCCACCTGCTTTACATAGAAGAGCCGCCTGCATAGAAGCACAGGCGGCTCAAATTTTCATTAGCGATAGATGATCTCATCGCGGCGAGGGCCGTTGGACACCATGTGAATAGGTGCCTCGATGAGCTTCTCGATGGTCTCCACATAGTTGCGGCAGTTCTCAGGCAGTTCGTCGTAGGACTTGATGCCGCGGATGTCGGTCTTCCAGCCGGGGAGCACCTTATACACAGGCTTGCAGCGCATAAGGGTAGGCGTGGAGGGGAAATCGGTAATCTGCTTGCCGTCCACTTCGTAGGCCACGCAGACAGGAATTTCATCCAGATAGCCCAGCACGTCCAGGTTGGTCATAACCACCTCGGTAGCGCCCTGCACCATCACGCCGTAGCGGGTAGCCACTGCGTCGAACCAGCCCACATCACGGGCACGGCCGGTGGTAGCACCGAACTCGCCGGCATCGCCGCCGCGGCGACGGAGCTCATCGCCCTCAGCGCCTTCCAGACGGGTCACGAAGGGGCCTGCGCCAACGCAGCTGGAGTAAGCCTTGGTAACGCAATAGATATCCGTCATATCCCGAGGCGTTACGCCTGCGCCAACGCAGCCGTAGCCAGCCAGAGGAGAAGAAGAAGTAACATAAGGATAAATGCCGTGATCAGGATCACGCAGAGAGCCCAGCTGACCCTCCAGCAGAATGACCTTGCCTTCCTTGTTGGCCTTGTGCAGGAACAGGGTGGTGTCACACACCATGGGCTTAATCTTTTCTGCCAGCTCTTCCAGATGAGCAGCCAGTGCCTCCACCTCAACTTCGGGCTTGTGGTACAGGTTCTCCAGCAGGCAATTCTTCTTCACCAGAGCAATCTCCAAACGCTTGCGCAGAATGTCGTGATCGTACAGCTGGCAAACCTGCAGGCCAACCTTGGCATACTTATCAGAATAGAAGGGAGCAATGCCGGACTTGGTAGAACCGAAAGAGTTCTTGCCCAAGCGCTCTTCCTCGAACTTGTCGAAGTCCACGTGATAAGGCATCATGACCTGTGCACGGTCGCTGATGAGCAGCTTCGGCATCGGCACACCGCGGGAAGTCAGGGACTCCAGCTCGCTGAGCAGTGCCTCGATATTCAGGGCAACACCGGGTCCAATGACGTTGTACACATTCTGGTGGAAAACGCCGGAGGGCAGCAGGTGCAGTGCAAACTTGCCGTATTCGTTAATAATGGTATGGCCTGCGTTAGCGCCACCCTGAAAGCGAACAACAATATCGCTCTTCTCAGCCAGAAGGTCGGTCACCTTGCCCTTGCCTTCATCGCCCCAGTTAGCGCCTACGATGGTATGTACCATAGAATGAAGCCTCCTCTATTGCCGCAGGAAAACCTGCGCGTGTCTTTAAGCACACCAAGATATTATGAGTCATCCAGCAGGGAATGTCAATAGAAAAGCAAAAAGAAAGCGTACATTTCGCACGCTTTCTTTAGAAATGTATTCCTTTCAGCCCAGCAGAAGGTCTTTTGCCTCCATCAGGTTATGCACGGTGTAGGTAGGCAAATCGCTGGTCTTGCCATGCAACGAAATCCAAATGCTGTCAATCTCCGCATTTTTTGCGGCACCCACATCGGCCGTGAGGCTGTCTCCCAGGAATACGGCCTGGGACCTGTTCTCGCATTGCAATGCCCGAAGAGCGGCGTCTGCCACCGCGGCATCCGGCTTGCTGGCGCCCACTTCTTCTGAAATGATCACCGCATCCAGCAGTTCTGTGTAAGGGCACCGTGACAAGCGCCCGCGCTGAATGGCACTAATGCCGTTGCTGACCAAGGCAATCTTCATCTTCCCGTGCACCGCCTGCATGAAGGTCATGGCATCCGGCATCAGGTCGGCATGGGTGCTGAGTTTGGCTTCATAGCACTTGCTCATTTCCGCCGCCATGGAGGTGTCTGTATGGAGATAGGCAAGCAGTTGGCGGTATCGCTCCGGCTTCAAGGCATCCAGTGTGGTTTCGCCCCGTTCCAGCGCCCGCCAAAGTGCTTCGTTCAGTCGAACATAGGTGCTGAGAGTTTCCTCATCGTCCGGCAAATGATAGGCCTGCAAGGTTTCCTTCAAGGCGGCGTGCTCTGCGGCGCTGAAGTCCATCAGCGTGTTATCGTTATCCACCAGAAGATAGCGATACTTCATCTTACTCCTCCTGTGTATCCAGTTCATCGACCACCCAGATATGACCGTCTGAGCGGAGCCGCAGGGTATGCCGATAGGTGGTAAGGGTGGGGATGTTCTTCTTGGCCATGTAGGCATACGCTTCCTTGGCGCGGAACTGTGCCGCCGTGATGATTGCCAGCTCAGGGTCAATCATCGCAAGGAAATCGTTATTCAGCGTGGCATGACCATGATGGGGATACTTCATGATATCTGCCTTCATGCCGCATTCCGGCGGATTGTCTACCAGCATAGCCTGGGCGCGGTTCTCCATATCTCCCAAGGAGATAAAGGAGCAGTCCCCATACACCAGCTTCAGGGCGGCAGAGCGGTCATTGCCGGTCAAATCAGACCGCTGACGCTGGATGACCGTCAGGGTTGCATCGCCCAGGGTCAGCACATCACCATCCTGCACCTGTTCCACAGGCACACCCAGTTCATTCATCACGCGCACGGTGCGCTTGATGACGTAGTTTTCATCCAGAGGAGAAGACACCAGCAGTTTTCCGATGGTGGCCGTACCGTCCAGATATTCAAAACCCGTCAGATGGTCATCATGGGGATGCGAATTGAAGGCAAGATCCACATGGGTAACGCCCAAGCGCTGAAGGGTTGGAACGACGGCAGACTGGCTCTGGTCATCCGTGGCGCAGTCAATCATCATCGTTTCGCTGCCAAGGCGGAGGATGCAAGCATCCGCGCCCTGAAGCGGCGGGTAAACGATTTCCAGAATGTCTTTTCCTTCTTCAAAGGACCATTCGGCATCCGGATTTTCGATCAAATTCACAACCTTGCCCTCTGCCAGGGCGGCCATGGGCAACAGGCACAATGCAAGAATCAGGCTCAGCAGTCGCTTCATGCATTCTGCTCCTTCACCGTATTCAGCAGACCGCCGGCCAGCAGCATGCCGCGCTGACGCTCGGTAATCTTCAGCCGCGTGGTAAAGGTCTTTCCCGTGGTCTCATTGCGGACGAGGATTTCTTCCTTGCCGGAAGCAACCTGGTTGCGAATGTCCGGCAGGGTCAGTGTGTCCATCTGGGTGATGCTGTCGTAATCTTTTTCGTCCACAAACTCCAAGGGAAGAATGCCGTTGTTAATCAGATTGTCCCGATGAATCCGGGCAAAGGACTTGGCCACCACAGCGCGGATCCCCAGGTACAGGGGCACCAGTGCCGCATGCTCACGGCTGGAGCCCTGACCGTAGTTGGCGCCGCTGACCAGGATGCCGCCGCCCTCCTTCTTGGCGCGGGCAGGGAAGGTCTCATCCACAGGGGTCAGGCAGTAATCGCTCAGGTGCGGCACATTGCTGCGGTACGGCAGGAGCTTGGCGTTGGATGGCATGATGTGATCCGTGGTAATGTTGTCCTCCATCTTCAGCAGAACCTTGCCGGTGATGTTGTCTTCCAG
>CAVBFK010000039.1:0-2543 GCA_963594395.1 Lachnospiraceae bacterium | reverse complement strand
TTGAAAAGGGTCAATGCCTATGACACCGCACCCGTTGGTAAAACGTTGGTGCGGCGTTGGTAGCTTGTTGGTATGATAGACATAGGGAAATCCGATCCTGGCAGGGTGACAGCAGGTTTCCTTATAGGCAGCCGATGGAGGCATGGTGATATGATGCTGGAGAAACTAAGCGCGTGGTTTTCCAAGCGGATGCGATGGACGTTCAGCCTGACCGTTGTTGCGCTGGCCATCGCATTTACTGTCGCTATAGCGAATATGAATATGGCGCAGAATGTAGAAAGCCGTGCGATTGACGAGATGAACTCCACCATCAGCATGCAGGTATCAGCCTATAAGGACTACATGGATGGGCAGTTTCAGGCACTGCGGCTGGTGGCGGATATGCTGGCCAATGGCAGACATTTTGCCAGCAAGGGTTTACAGCCTACCTTGAATTCCATTATCAATACCTTCAAGCTATGCGAACTTTGCTTTGCAGATGTAGACGGTAACACCAAGGATCATCAGGGGAATATGCTTGGCAGCTGTGCTGACCGTGAATATTTCCAGGAGATTATCGACGGAAGTCACACGCAAGTTTGCGAATATCTTGCCACAACAAAAGGCGGAAATGAGCCGCGCGTGATTCTTTCGATTCCCACTTATGATGAAAGCGGCGAAATACTGGGGGTGCTGTTCTGCAGTAAGGAGATTTCTGTTCTGGAGCATTCGCTCTTTGAACAAGACGAATCTCGTGACACGGTTGCCGCCATTTATCTTTGTGATGCATCCGGTCAGGTCCTTGCGGCCAATGAAAACGGATATGCCTTTTTTCAAAAATATGCCGATGCAAAAGACAGCGTGATGAATATCCATGACCTGAGTGATGAACTGCAGAACATCAATGCAGGAAATACCGCACAACGACTGGCAATCAATGGCAATAGGGGGGGTATACTGCATCGCCGCCTATACCGCGGTAGATGAGTGTGGTTGGGGTCTGTACGGCCTTGTGGATGAAGAGACTGCGGCAGAGGCCTATCAAGACAATCAAAAGCGCACAGAAAGCACCGTCGTTACCGTGGTGCTTGTTTTCGCCGCAGCCATTGCCTACATCCTTCTGTTGGGAGCGCTTTATTCCAAACGGAAGGCGAAAGAAACGCTTTCCGTTCGCCAAAATTATGAGAATTTCAAGAATATTCTCCGGGAAACCCAGTGCGCCGTGGTGGAATATGATCTGAACAAGGAAGAGCTGACCGTTATTCAGCCGGGAATCGACGTGCTGAAACTGGATGTGCTGAACGGTAAGCTGGATAACTATGAGAAGTTCAAATCCCTGCATCCGGAATATGACTTTGTAGAATTGCAGATGGACGTTGAGCTTGCAAAATCTCATGGAAAGACCTATTCTTTTGAATCACTTTTGACGGTGGACGGGAAGAAACTATACTGGCTGCGTACGACCATTATCCCGATTACAGACGAAAATGGTATAGCAAAAAAGATGCTTTTCGCCGCGTTCGATGTATCGGATGTGCATCAGACCAACGATGCCGTCTTTGAAATGTATGAGAACATCCCTGCTGCCGTGTACCGCTGCAGCTTTAACGGATCGCCCCATGTGGATTACTTCGGCGACGGACTATGCAAAATGCTTGGGTACACACGCGAGCAGATTGACAAAATCATCGGCCCGGAGAAAAAGTATTCTTTGCTGATCTGCGAAGAGGATCGTCCGGCCTTCCGCGAATTTACGCAGAAGATGTACATCTGCGGCGGAACGAAGACATGCGAGTATCGCATGGTATGTGCTGACGGATCCCTTCTAGCAGTTGCTGATACCATGGATGTCAAGCAAAGTTCCTCCGGCATTATGTACGGCTATGCTATTGTGACCGATCAGCGGACGTTTGCGGAAGTTCAGCAAGGACTCCGGCAGGAACTGGCGGACGTCAAGCGTCAGCTTGAGCAGAGCAGAATGAAGAATGCAAGCAGTCAGATGCAGCCGCACTTCCTCTATAATGCGCTTTCCTCCATTCGGGAAATTGTGCTGGAGGATCCGCAGTATGCCTCTGATTTGATCTACGATTTTACCACCCATCTGCGCGCCTGCATCCGTTCTATGTCTGCGGAAAGCATGGTACCCTTTGAGCAAGAGCTTGAAAATATCAAGGCCTATGTCAATATCGAGAAGATGCGGTTCGGAGACAAATTGCAGGTGATCTATGACTGCCAGGAAACCGGCTTTGAGATTATCCCGCTCAGCATTCAGCCACTGGTTGAAAACGCCATCCGCCATGGCATTTTTGAGCGTGGAGTAACCGGCGGCACGGTCGCCGTGCGCAGTACCCACAGGGATGACAGCTTTATCGTTTGTGTCGAAGATGATGGCATCGGGTTTGACTTTGATGCAACGATGGCGGAGATCAAAAGCGGAAAACGCGATTCCCATGGCCTTTGCAACCTGATTTTCCGCTTTGAAACCCTGATGCATGCACAGGTAGCGGTAGAAAGTAAAATCGGAAGCGGCACCAAAATCACAGTGACGATCCCGGCAGGAGGAA
>CAVBFK010000038.1:0-5625 GCA_963594395.1 Lachnospiraceae bacterium | reverse complement strand
CTGGGTGCCTGCAAAACGCTTGGTCAGGTTTTCGGTTGTGTCGCTGGCAACCAGCTTGCCGCCGGAAATGATCATAATGGAATCGCACACCGCCTGCACTTCGCTCAGAATGTGGCTGGACAGCACGATGGTGTGCTCCTTGCCCAGTTCACGGATCAGGTCGCGGATTTCAATAATCTGCGCCGGGTCCAGGCCGACGGTCGGCTCGTCCAGGATGATGACTTCAGGCTTTCCCAGCAGTGCCTGGGCAATGCCGACACGCTGCTTATAGCCCTTGGACAGGTTGCGGATCATACGGTTCTTCACCTGGGTGATGCCCGTCTTTTCCATCACGGTGTTGATCTGCTCTGCCTGCTCCTTGTGCGGCACATTCTTGGCTTCTGCCACAAAGCGCAGATATTCCAAAGGCGTCATGTCCGTATACAGAGGCGGCAATTCCGGCAGATAGCCGATACGCTTCTTCGCCTCCATGGGTTCTTCGCTAACAGAATGGCCGTCCACCAGAACTTCGCCGTCCGTTGCGCCCAGGCAGCCGGTGATGATATTCATGGTGGTAGATTTGCCTGCACCGTTGGGACCCAGGAAGCCGTAAATGACGCCCTTCTCGATCTCAAAGGACAGGTCGGACACTGCGGTATGTCCCCCGTATCGCTTTGTCAGGTGCTTGACCTCGATCAATGCTTACTCCTCCTCATCAAAAAAACGTCGACAGTCCGCCCGGCAGGCATACTCCTGCCAACGCTCTGCGATACAGATAGTATAGGCACGCAAGCTTAAGCGAACCTTAAGCCATGTTGGCGAGTATGTGAATAGTCTATGAATTTCCATCGAATGTTTTTTCAAGAAGAAGCCGGGGTTTGTTCTGAGGTCATGATGATTGTGTGGCCTTCTGTCCGTGAACATTATTTGTATCGCAATGTATCTTTGTTCGGAGTAATTGTTATTTTCGCTCTTTCTTTCTCCAGAAGTCCTTGTTTTTATGGCGTATTCATGCTATAATTCCGAACGTACGAATCGTACCAATTCTTTCAGGAGGTATCCTTCATGCGTAAGTTTCTGGCGTTCATTCTGGCATTGGCACTGACCCTGACCTGTGTTTCCTTCGCCGTGGCTGACGAAACCGCAACCGAAGAAGCAACCTACACCGAAGAAGACATCACCATCGATGCAGGCGATCACCAGATTCCTGCTACCGTAACCCTGCCTGTGGTTGAAGAGGGCACCAAGGTTCCCGCTGTCATTATGCTGCACGGCAACGGTTCCACCCGTCACGAAGCCGGCAACGCTTATGACTATGCCGCTCCCGAACTGGCCAAGGCCGGCATTGCCACCATCCGCTTCGACTACATCGGCAATGGTGACAGCACCAGTGACTACATCGACTTCACCTATGACAAGGGTGTTGAAGATGCCATGAAGTGCTACGAATACCTGAGCACCCTGGATGTCATTGATATGGATCACATCGGCATCATGGGCTGGAGCCAGGGCGGTCGTCTTGCCCTGCTGACTGCCGGCCGCAATGATGTATTCACCTCTGTGTGCACCTGGGCTGCCGCTTACGGCCACAAGGACACCGAGGAAGAGCAGTATGCCATTGCTAAGGAAAACGGTTACTATGAAGTGACCTACACCTGGCGCGATTCCCTGAAGCAGTCCCCTGCTTACTATGAGTGCGCTATGGCCATCGACTACGCCGCAGAAGTGGCCAACATCAAGGCTCCTATCCTGGCCATCCAGGGCACGGAAGACACCACTGTTGTTCCCGAGACTGCCCAGGCCATCATTGACGCTTCCACCAGTGAAGGCTCCGAAGTGCTTCTGCTGGAGGGCGGCGATCACACCTTCGGCGTGTTCACCGACGACGACACCGTGCTGAAGACCCTGGTGCAGGATACCATCGATTGGTTCACCAAAACCCTGTAAGAAAAGCATTATAGGAATTTAAGTTCATCAAAAAAGGAGCTGTTCCATTTTCGGAGCAGCTCCTTCTTCTCTCTTCCGTTATGCATCCTGTCCCTGCAGGTATTCCTTTTGTCCCAGCTTGAAGGCATCCTGCCCGTAGCAGTCTGCCGCCACCACCAACGGCAGATCCTTCAGGGTCAGCCGTTTGATGGATTCAGGTCCCAGGTCGTCCCATGCAATGACCTCACAGGCGGTGACGCATTTCGCCATCAGTGCCGCCGCGCCGCCCACTGCGGCGAAATAGACCGCGGGATATTCCTGCATGGCCTGCATGACCTTCTCGCCGCGCATGCCCTTGCCGATCATTCCCCGCAAGCCAAGGGACAAGAGTGTGGGCGTGGAAGCGTCCATGCGGGTAGACGTTGTGGGGCCGATGGAGCCCACCGGCTTTCCGGGCGGCGTAGGCGTAGGGCCCGCATAGTAAATGACCTGGCCTTCCAAAGGAAGGGGCAGAGGCTCGCCTTTGCGGATGCAATCCATCATGCGCAAGTGTGCCGCATCCCGCGCGGTATACACCACGCCACTGAGGAGGACGTGATCCCCTGCGTGCAGGGAGCGCACCGTCTGCTCATCCAAGGGTGTTGTCAGATGAATCATACACGTTCCCTCCTTACAGTACTGCCGTTTGATGGCGGGTCACATGGCAGCTGACATTTACAGCCACCGGCAGACCCGCAATGTGGGTTGCCCCAGCCAGCACGTGCAGACCCAGGCAGGTGGTTTTGCCGCCCAAGCCCTGGGGTCCGATACCCGTTTCATTCACCATCTGTAGCAACTCATCTTCCAGTGCCGCGTAATAAGGGTCGCTGTTGTGCTGATCCAGCGGCACCATCAACGCACGCTTTGCCAAGAGTGCAACGCCCTCAAAGTCACTGCCGACGCCAATGCCCAGCACCATGGGCGGGCAGGGATTTGCCCCAGCCAGCTTCACGGTTTCCAGTACAAATTTCTTCACGCCCTCCACGCCCTGTGCAGGGGTCAGCATGGCCAGACGGCTCATGTTCTCACTGCCAAAGCCTTTGGGGGCTACGGTGATCGTCACCCGATCTCCAGGGACAAGCCGGGTATGAAGAATGGCCGGGGTGTTATCGCCCGTATTTACGCGGCGAAGCGGATCCCCTACCACGCTTTTGCGCAACAAGCCGCTCGTGTAGCCTTCCCGGACGCCTGCATGGACGGCGCTTTCCAAATCGCCCTGAATGTGCACGTCCTGTCCCACATCCAGAAACACCACAGCCATGCCGGTATCCTGGCAAATCGGCATCTGGGTTTCCCGGGCGATTTGCTCATTCTGCACCAGCAGCTGAAGCAGTTCCTTGCCGGAGGCAAAGGGCTCTTCCTGCGCCACCTTCTTCAGTACACAGGCCACGTCCTCGGGCAGATTGCGGTTTGCCTCCACGCACAACCGCGCCACCTCGCGGGTAATCTGAGAGGCTTCGATCAATCGCATGCTTCTCCATCTCCATCCATCAAACGCTTGATGCGCAGCGCCGCCGCCTTCACAGCGTTCTTTTTTTCACCCTGTAGAACCAGTTCGCTCTGTGCATCCCGCAGGGTCAAACCTTCCAGCAGAAGATCCGTCAGCCGCGCTTCTAGGGAAATTTCCGCCATTGCAGGCTTTTCTTCCGGCAAGGTGACCTCATGGAGATCCATCACCATGCAGTACTCGCCCTTCTGCGCCTTGGGGTCATCCTTCAGCATGGCCAGCACTTCATGTGCCGTTCCGCGGATGGTCTTTTCATGAAGCTTGGTCAGGTCACAGCTCAAGGAAAGTTTCACCCGGGGCAGGGTTTCCGCCACGGTTTCCACCAGTTCAATCACCCGATAGGGCGACTCATGCGCTACGGCAATTTTGGGGCCGCGAGCAATCTGCAAAAGTTTCTCCCGCAGATCCTTTTTTTCCCGCGGAAGGAATCCATAGAAGGCAAACTCCCGCGTGTCAAATCCGCTGACTGACAGCGCTGACACGGCCGCACAGCATCCGGGAATAGGAATAACCTCAATCCCGCGCTCCACCGCCGCACTGACCAGACCATAGCCCGGGTCGGATACGCAAGGCGTTCCGGCATCCGTGGTGATGGCTACATCAATGTCTTCCGCCAGCATTTTGTCTGCCAGCCAGGCGCCCTTGGTGTCTTCGTTGTGCTGATGGCAGCTGGTCAAGGGCGTATGAATATCGAATACGTGGCAGAGCTTCATGGTCACGCGGGTATCTTCCGCGGCAATGAGCCCCACGTTTTTCAGGGTTTCAATGGCACGGGGAGGAAAATCCTCCAGATTGCCAATGGGCGTAGCAACCACATACAGCGTCGGCATCAGAGCACCTCCAGCTTTTCGCAAACCCGCAGTTTGGCGCTCCGTGCCCGGGGATTCCGTTCAATCTCCTCATCCGTAGGCGGAACGGCGCCCTTGGCCAGCACCTTCACCTGAGGCTTTCGACCGCAGGTGCAGATCGGCGCTTTCGGCGGGCAGATGCAGGGGTTCTGCAGTCGCTGGAAACAACGCTTCACAATGCGATCCTCCAGGGAGTGGAAGGTGATTACCAGCAGACGTCCGCCGGGTTTCAGGCACTGCACCAGATCGCACAGGGCTTTATCCAAGGGATCCAGCTCATCATTCACCGCAATGCGAATGGCCTGGAAGGTGCGCCGTGCAGGGTGCCCCTCATCCTTGCGGCGAACCGCCTTCGGGATGGCCGCATCAACGGCGTGTACCAGGTCAAAGGTGGTTTCCAGCGGCTTCTGCTGACGATGCTCGCAGATCATGTGGGCAATGCGTGCCGCCCACTTATCTTCGCCGTAGTCGCGGATGATCCGCGTCAGCTCTGCTTCACTGGCCGTGTTGCACAGATCAGCCGCCGTCATGCCCTGGGTGGGATTCATGCGCATATCCAGCGGTGCATCCTCATGATAGGAAAAGCCGCGTTCCGCATGATCCAGCTGAGGAGAGGAAACACCCAGATCCAGCAGAGCCCCTGTCAGCGGTGCGGCGCCTGCCTGCTGAAGTAATTGCGCCGCATCATGAAAGTTCCCCGACAAGCCATGGAAGTTCGGATATTTCTGCAGACGTGCCGTTGCCGCCGCCATGGCCTCGGGGTCGCGGTCAATGCCGTAAAGGGTGGCCGTTCCGCCGCATGCGTTCAGGATGGCGTTGCTATGGCCGCCGCCGCCCAGGGTTCCGTCACAGTAAACCCCGTCAGGATCCATGGGCATCCACTGCAGTACCTCCTGCAGCAGCACAGGTTCGTGGACAAATTCCATGACTGTGTTTCCTTTCTTTCTTCAAGCGATTGGCAGTTTCAGCAGATTCCGCAGACTGCCTGCAAAGTACAGGGAGCCGGAGGCAATGATCAGGCCATCTTCCCCTGCAAGGCGCTTGGCTTCTGCCAGGCCTCCCTCCAGCGAAGAAGCGGCCTTAGCCTTCACGCCCACCGAGCGCAGATGCTCTGCATAGGTTTCTGCTTCCATTTTTCGTGGGCTGTCCGGCGTAACGGTCACGGCCGTGTCAGCTATTTTCGACAGCGCCGCAAGCATCTCCGGCTGGAGTTTTTCTGCCAGCACGCCGCTGAGAAGGACGCGCTTTTTCTCTGCCAGATGATGCTGTACAAAATTCAGCAGTGCCTGCACTCCTTGGGCATTGTGTGCGCCATCGATCAGGATG
>CAVBFK010000037.1:0-2875 GCA_963594395.1 Lachnospiraceae bacterium | reverse complement strand
GGGCAATAGACCGTGGAGGTAGGCATAATGCAGAAGTATTCTTGTTGCAGCTTTGCGGCCAAAGGCTCACTGCTGGCACCTACAACACCCATGGCGTGGAAGAAGAGAACGGCAGGGGATGAGGACTGCCCCATGGTTTGAAACAGCATAACAGCACCTCCCCAAATTTTTTGAAGGTTAGAAATGACTAACCATAAGAGCATTATAGCATGGAAACGATCGAAAAGCAATGCCATGGTGCTTATAAAGACAGAATCGATATGCATATTATCCGATGCAGACAGAAAGAGTGTCCAAACAGGATATTGACTTTCTCTTATCAAAATGATAGCATAATTCCAAAGGGTGAGCGTCCAACCGTTACGGTTGCGCTCACTTTGATGCTTTCTCATGATTAAGTTGATAGGAGGTATCCATCTATGGGTCATCTGACGGGAAAAACGGCAATCATTACTGGTGCTGGTTATGCGAAGCTGAGCGACGGACGCTGCGGTTCCATCGGCTACGGCATTGCCACTGCCTATGCGAAGGAAGGCGCGAATCTGGTCATTACCGGGCGGAACGTGAAGAAGCTGACCGATGCCAAGGAGGAGCTGGAACGGCTCTATGGCATTAAGGTGCTGTGTGTGCCTGCTGATATCAACGACAGTGCAGACAATGAGGCTGTGGTAGCTGATGTAGTGAAGCAAACCATGGATACCTTCGGCCGCATTGACGTGCTGATCAACAATGCCCAGGCATCGGCTTCCGGTGTGCCGCTGGCGGAGCACACCACGGCGCAGTTTAATCTGGCCCTGTATTCCGGACTTTACGCAACTTTCTACTACATGAAGGCTTGCTATCCTTATCTGAAGGAAACCAAGGGTTCGGTGATCAACTTTGCCTCCGGCGCTGGCCTGTTTGGCAACTATGGTCAATGTGCCTACGCAGCCGCCAAGGAAGGCATTCGCGGCCTTACGCGTGTAGCGGCCACGGAGTGGGGCAAGGATGGCATTAATGTGAATATCGTCTGCCCGCTGGCGTGGACGGCACAGCTGGAGAATTTCGAGAAGGCCTATCCTGAGGCATTCAAGGCTAACGTGAAGATGCCGCCCATGGGTCACTATGGTGATGCCGAGCAGGAGATCGGCCGCGTGTGTGTCCAGTTGGCCTCTCCGGACTTTAAGTTTATGTCAGGTGAAACGATCACGCTGGAAGGCGGTATGGGTCAGAGACCTTAATCAAAGCAAAAGCTGTGAAGGGAAAATCCCTTCACAGCTTTTTTAGTGGTCTGCTGGAGCAAGGCGATAATCAGCTAGCTTATTCCCCCACAACCTTTTCCGCACACTTCAGTGCCGAGGCAATGACCTGATCCATGTCGTAATACTTGTAGTCGCCCAGGCGGCCGCCGATGATGAGCTTGTCATTCTGCTCGGCGAGGGCGCGGTATTTGGCATAGAGGGACAGGTTCTCCTCGTCGTTGACGGGGTAGTAGGGCTCATCGCCGGGCTTCCATTCGGAGGAATACTCGCGGCTGATGATGGTCTTGGGCAGATCGTTGCCCTGGGCATCCTTGCCGAACTCAAACCACTTATGCTCAATGATGCGGGTGTAGGGCGTTTCGCGATCCGTGTAGTTGACCGCGGCGTTGCCCTGGTAGTTGGGCGTGTCCAGCAGCTCCGTCTCAAAGCGGACGGAACGATAGTTCAGGTGACCCAGCTGGTAGTCAAACAGGGCGTCCAGCGGGCCGGTGTAGATGACTTTTTCTGCCAGAGCGTCCAGCTCTGCACGGTTCGTCAGATAATCGGTGTTTAGACGCACATCAACGCCGTCCAGCATATTGGCCACCATCTGCGTGTAGCCGCCTACGGGGATGCCCTGATACAGCGCGTTGAAGTAGTTGTTGTCAAAGGTCAGCCGCACGGGCAGACGCTTGATGATGAAGGAAGGCAGATCCTTGCAGTCTCGTCCCCATTGCTTCTCCGTGTAGCCCTTGATGAGCTTCTCGTAAATATCTCGTCCCACCAGGGAGATGGCCTGCTCTTCCAGGTTCTTCGGCTCACCGACGATTTCCTTGCGTTGTTCGTTAATCTTGGCCAGCGCTTCCTGGGGCGTCACCACGTCCCACATGCGGTTGAAGGTATACATGTTGAAGGGGAGGGAATAGAGTTCGCCCTTGTAGTTGGCCACGGGGGAGTTGGTGAATCGGTTGAAAGTTGCAAACTGGTTTACATAATTCCACACTTCGGTGTTATTGGTGTGGAAAATGTGCGCGCCGTAGATGTGCACGTTAATGCCTTCGATTTGCTTGGTATAGACGTTGCCGGCGATGTGATCCCGCTTGTCGATGACCAGCACCTTCTTGCCAGCCTTGGTTGCCTCATGTGCCAGAACGGCGCCGAACAAACCGGCACCCACAATCAAATAATCATAAAGAAACATAGCGCTCCTCCTTCAAAATAAGTGCAAAAAAAAGTCCGCCTGTGTCTATTGTACAACAGGCGGACTCGGTTTTCAAGGATTACTCAGCGCGCTCGAAGATGTAAGCGAAGCACACATCGCCTTCCTTCTTTGCCACGTTGTCATCAGCGTAGCAGAGAATCAGCTGGCCGTTGGTGTTCAGGCCGATGTACTTCATTTCGTCCATGTCTTCCACTTCAACGCCGGTGAGGGTTGCCCAGTACAGGGTCTCGTCCTCGCCCTTGACGTGGGTCTTGGCCGGTCCGATGTTGAAGTCGCCGTCGTTCTCGCCGCGAACCACGTTGTTGGGCCACTCGTCCCAAGCGGTCTTCACGGTGTACACAGCTTCGTCGCCGGTAGCTACAGCATCAACGAAGGTCAGGGTGCCGGCCATGTCGTACACATGAGCGTGGATGTAGGAAGCCACGTCCACCAT
>CAVBFK010000036.1:0-11907 GCA_963594395.1 Lachnospiraceae bacterium | reverse complement strand
TTGTTGATCAGCTGGGTCTTGCCGCTTTCCAGAAAGCCTGTGATCAGGTAGACTGGCGTAAATTCCTGCTCGCTCATGCCTTGAACAGCTCCCGCAGTGCTTTTTCGTCGATGTGGGCACCGATCACGCACAGGCGGCCGGTGTAATCAGGCGTACCGGCACGGAACTGACTCTCGCCCGGCACATAGTCAAACTGGAACCACTCGCCTGCCGCATTCTGAAGAACGCCCTTAGCGCGCAGCACGGTGCCGTACTCTTCTTCGTCAGACAGCTTGTCCAGCATGGCCTTGACCTCATCCTGCTCGTAGCGGTTGGCGGTTTCTACGCCGACAGACACGAACACTTCGTCTGCGTCATGGCCGTGATGGTGGTGATGATGGTGACCGCAGGAGCAGGTCTCGCCGTCCTCATGGTCGTGATGATGCTCATGCTCATCCTCATCATGGTCATGATGATGGTGGTGATGCTCGTGATCATGATCATCGTCGTCATCGTCATCATCATCGTCATGATGGCCGCCGCAGCAGGGGCAGGTGCCTTCTTCATGATCGTGATCATGATGATGGTGATGATGCTCATGCTCGTCCTCATCGTCATCATCATCGTCATCCAGGTGAATTTCCATGGGCTTGCCGGACTCAATGACTTCCAGCAGGGTATCAGCGGACAGATCGTCCCAAGGCGTCGTTACGATACGCACGCCGGGATGCTGTTCTTCCACCAAGGCGCGGCTCTTCTCGATGCGCTCAGCAGACAGCAGCTGGGTACGGCTGAAGATCACCGTTGCGCTGGTCTTGATCTGATCCAGGAAGAATTCGCCGAAGTTCTTCATGTACATGCGGCACTTGCCTGCATCTACAACCGTGGCACAGCCGGACACCACCAAGTCAGGATGGCGCTCCTTGGCATGCTCCACAGCCACCAGAATCTCGCTCAGCTTGCCCACGCCGGAGGGCTCAATCAGCAGGCGGTCGGGATGATACTTCTCAATCAGCTCATCCACAGCCTTCTGGAAGTCACCCACCAGGGTGCAGCAGATGCAGCCGGAATTCAGCTCATCCACAATAATGCCGGAATCCTTCATAAAGCTTCCGTCAACGCCGACCTCGCCGTACTCATTCTCCAGCAGGATGATCTTTTCCTTACCAACGCTGCCGGTCAGCAGCTTCTTGATGAGCGTCGTCTTTCCAGCGCCAAGGAAGCCGGAAATAATATTTACCTTCACCATAGCATTTTTCTCCTATTCACGCACTTACAGGGTTGGCGGTATTTTCCGCCACTGCGTATTATAACACAGACGTCAAGGGGGTACAAGGGATTTACGCCTTGCGAACACACTTCCCTCTCAAAATGGTCAAAAAGAAAGGGACGGCATGGACGCCGTCCCCGAAAGATTTCAAAGAGTCACTTAGTCCACCAGGCTGTTCAGAGCCTCTACGATGGCGGTGGACGTAATGGTGGCGCCGCTCAGGGCATCTACATCTTCGCCCAGGGTCAGAGGCAGTTTCTTGCCGATGAACTGCTTCAGGAAGTCTTCATCATCCATGGTGCGCTGGCCAAAGCCTGCGGTTTCGCCGGAGGCATCCACCTTGATGGCAACGATTGTGCCGTCAGCATCCAGGGTAACGGTCACCTTCACATCACTGCCAAAGCCCTTGGCTTCAGCGGTCTTTTCGGTGGTTTCTGCTTCTGCAGAGGCAGTGGCAGGTTCTGCGGCCGCGGCGGCAACCTGTGCCTGCAGATCCGCAATGGTGGCATCCTTCGCGGTAGATTCATCCGTCAGGGTCTGCTTCTCAGCTTCCAGGGCAGTCACCTGCTCCGTCAGTTCCTTCACCTGGTTTTCCAGTGCCGTCGTGTTTTCACCGGAGGCAGTGATGGTCGCCGCATGAGCATCCACCTGTGCCTGCAGATCTGCGATGGTGGCGTCCTTGGCGGTAGATTCATCCGCCAGGGTCTGCTTCTCAGCTTCCAGGGCGGTCACCTTTTCAGTCAGGTCAGCCACCTGAGCTTCCAATTCCGTCTTGGTGGTCTGCAGTTCGTCGGCCGTGGCCTGTGCCGTATCGCGGGAGGTGGTCACGCCCGTCAGCTCTTCCTTCAGGGCCGTGGTCTCAGCCGTCAGGGTATCCACCTGGGTCTGCAATTCATCGGCGCGGGTGGTTGCTTCCTCCAGGCTGGTGTTGGCTTCCTTCAGCTGGTTCTCCACCTCGGTCAGCTCAGCCTGCAGGGTTTCCTTCTCGGCGGAAGTGGTTTCCCAGCTGGTGCGGCTTGTGGTTAGTTCGTCATTCAGCGACGCAATCTGTGCATTCAGCGAGTTCCTCTGCACTGCCATCACAACAGCGAGCACCACTGCCACCAAGAGCACGATGCACAGCAGAATCAGGTTAACATTCTTGGACTTCTTGGCTTCGCTCATGAGAATCCCTCCCGTTATTTTACGCTCTATCTTCACGCCGAAGCGTGGGATACCTTATGGATTGAGCTGTTTGGTCAGCTCCTCAACCTGCTGCTTCAGGGAATCCACTTCTGCCTGAAGCGTTTCAACCTGCTGCAGAGCTTCCGCCTCTTCCGTCTTCGCGGTTTCCAGCTCGGCTTCCAGGTTTTCTTTCTCTTCCCGCAAGGCTTTGCGCTGTGCCTTCAGGTCGGTCACGGTCGCCTGTGCCGCCTCTGCCCGGGGAAGCACTTCTTCCAGCTCCGCCTTGGTTTGGGGAAGTTCCGTCACCACCTGATCGTACTCGTACTCCTGCTTTTTCTCCCGCTGGTGACTGGTTTCAACACTGCGTGCCAGATCCTCCGCCTGATATTCCAGGGAAACCCGCTCCACGGTACAAAAGGCAACCACCGCACACACCGCCAGCATCACCACCGTAAACAGTAGCCGAAACCATGCAGGCAAGCCCGAGGAATGTCGCATCAGGCAGAAAACCTCCCACTTTGATTCTACGCTCATTGTATCATACAATCATGAAATTGAAAAGAAGACAATGTAAAATTCATCAAGCAATCACACGGCTTTGCTTAACAAAAGCCCCCTTCCCGATGAAAAATTCAGAAAGAGGGCATTGCGGAAGAGAACCCTTGGGTTATGTCTCTCCCGTTACTTCATTTACTTTTTCTCCAGCATGGGTTTCAAATAGGCACCTGTGAAGGATGCAGGGCAGGCGGCTACCTGCTCCGGCGTGCCGGTGCAGACAATCGTTCCGCCGCCATCGCCGCCTTCAGGACCCAGATCAATCAGGTAATCTGCTACCTTGATGACATCCAGATTGTGCTCGATGACCATCACCGTGTTGCCGGCATCCGTCAGGCGCTGAAGCACATTAATCAGTCGATCCACATCCGCCATGTGCAAGCCGGTGGTCGGTTCATCCAGCAGATAGATTGTTTTGCCGGTTGCCTTCCGGCTCAGCTCCGTTGCCAGCTTCACCCGCTGTGCTTCGCCGCCGGAAAGGGTGGTGGATGCCTGCCCCAGCTTCATGTAGCCCAAGCCAACATCATAGAGGGTTTCCAGCTTGCGCAGAATGCTGGGATGATTCTCGAAGAAGTGCATGGCTTCCTCCACGTTCATATCCAGCACTTCATAGATGTTCTTTCCTTTATAGGTGACTTCCAGGGTCTCGCGGTTATAGCGCTTGCCCTTGCACACCTCGCAGGGCACAAAGATATCCGGCAGGAAGTGCATCTCAATCTTCAGCACGCCGTCACCGCCGCAGGCTTCGCACCGTCCGCCCTTCACATTGAACGAGAATCGGTTTTCTTTGTATCCGCGCGCCTTTGCTTCCGGGCTTTGGGCAAAGATTTTGCGAATCATGTCAAACAGTCCCGTATACGTGGCAGGATTGCTCCGTGGCGTGCGGCCAATGGGGCTCTGGTCAATCATGATGATCTTATCCAGCTGTTCCACGCCTTCCATGGCGCGGAATTTACCGGGGCGGGTCTTGGCACGGTTCAACACCCGCGCCAGATGCTTGTAGAGGATTTCATTTACCAAGCTGCTCTTGCCCGAGCCGCTGACGCCCGTAATACAGCACAGCACCCCCAGCGGAACATCCACATCAATGTTCTTCAGGTTGTGTTCCTGGGCACCAAGGATTTTCAGCCAGCCCGTGGGCATGCGGCGCTCCGTCGGCACAGGGATTTTCTTTTTGCCGGAAAGATACTGACCCGTCAGGCTCTCCGGGCATGCCTTGATATCCTCCACGGTGCCTTGCGCCACGATGTTTCCGCCATGGATGCCTGCTCCCGGGCCAACATCCACAATCCAGTCTGCCGCATACATGGTGTCTTCGTCATGCTCCACCACAATCAGGGTGTTGCCAAGATCCCGCATGCGCTTCATGGTGTTGATCAGCTTCTGATTATCTCTCTGATGAAGGCCAATGGACGGCTCGTCCAGCACATACAATACACCCATCAATGCAGAGCCAATCTGCGTTGCCAGACGGATGCGCTGTGCTTCACCACCGGAAAGGGTACCGGCGGCACGGCTAAGCGTCAGATAGCCCAAGCCAACATCAATGAGGAAACCCAGGCGTGCGTCAATCTCCTTCAGAATCTGCGACGCGATCATGGACTCTTTTTCTGTCAGCGTCAGGTTGCTGAAGAATTTGCGTGCTTCGGCAATGGGCAGATCCGATACTTCTGCCAGATTCTTGCCGTTCACCGTCACGGCCAGGGCTTCAGGCTTCAGGCGGCGGCCATGGCAAGCAGGGCATTCCTCTTCTGCCATGTACTCCTCATAGGCCTGCTTCATGCTGTCGGATGTGGTTTCCCGATAGCGGCGCTCCATGGTGGGGATGACGCCCTCAAAGGCGGTGGCGTATTCTGCCATGCCCTTCGCGCCTTCATAATGAATCGTAATCTTTTCTTTTCCTGTGCCGTAGAGGATGGCGTTCCATGCCTCCTTGGAGAATTCCTTCACAGGGGTATCCAGCGTAAAGCCATACTTCTCCCCCATGGCCGTGAAATACTGGGCAGCGATGCCGTTGGCATCCTCCGCGTTGAAGCCCATGGCGTTCAGTGCACCCTGGCGGAGACTCTTCTCCTTATCCGGGAACAGAATTTCCGGGCTGATTTTCATCAGCGTGCCCAGGCCGGAGCATTCCGGACAGGCGCCGAAAGGACTGTTGAAGGAGAACATCCGCGGCGCCAGTTCCTCAATCGATATGCCGCAATCAGGGCAGGCATAGTTCATGGAACAAAGGAGCTCGCCCTTGTCGAACATATCAAAGATGACCAGGCCTGCAGACTGGGACGTAGCCGTTTCAATGGAGTCCGTCAGGCGCTGGCGCATTTCCTTGCCCTCACGGACAATCAGGCGATCCACCACCAACTCAATGGAGTGCTTCTTCTTTTTGTCCAGGTCAGGGGTATCATCCAGTTCATACATAGTGCCGTCAATGCGCACCCGAACAAAGCCGCTCTTCCGCGCATTTTCCAGCACGGCAGCATGCTCGCCCTTCTTCGCACGAATGACCGGCGCCAGCACCTGCAAGCGGGTTCCTTCCGGCTGCTGCAGCACCGTATCCACCATTTGATCCACCGTCTGCTGCTTGATTTCCTTGCCGCAGTGGGGGCAATGAGGAATGCCGATCCGTGCCCACAGAAGGCGCAGATAGTCATGAATTTCCGTCACGGTACCCACGGTGGAACGGGGATTGCGGCTGGTCGTCTTCTGGTCAATGGAGATAGCTGGGCTCAGACCTTCAATGGCGTCCACGTCAGGTTTCTCCATCTGCCCGAGAAATTGGCGGGCGTAGCTGGAGAGGGACTCCACATACCGCCGCTGGCCCTCTGCATAAATGGTATCAAAGGCCAGACTGCTCTTGCCCGAACCGGACAATCCCGTAAAGACAACCAACTTATTCCGCGGCACGGTCAGACTCACGTTTTTCAGATTGTGTTCCCGCGCGCCGCGGATCACCAGTGCGTCATTGGTCATAGGTGTACCTCGAACATTTTTTACTTAATGGTAATCAGCTCATACTCCCGCGTGCCAAGGCCGATCTTCTCGCCATGGGACAGCTGCATCCGCCAGTTGGTATCGGGGTAGCTGTTATGGAAGTGGTCTTCATCCAAGTGCGGCATTTCGCTCAGTCGGGAACCGGGAATAGGCTCCTGCTTCAGGCAGGCATCTGCGCAGGCCTGATCCAGTGCCACGGGGTCAAAGCTGGCGAACATGCCCACATCCGGCAGGATGGGCAGATCGTTTTCTGCATGGCAGTCACAGCAAGGGCTGATATCCATCACCAGAGAAATGTGGAACTGGGGACGATCCTGCACCACAGCCAGGGCATACTCTGCCATCTTGCAGCACAGGAGCTCGTTGGTCTCATCCTCGCCGGCATGGGTGGCATCCTTCGGGCAGACGCCGATGCAGCGGCCGCAACCCACGCACTTGTTATGGTCAATCGTTGCCTTGTGATCCGTAATGGTAATGGCGCTGTGCGCGCAGATCTTCTGGCAACGGCCGCAACCAACGCACAGGTCATGATTGACATCCGGCTTGCCGGCGGAGTGCTGCTCCATCTTGCCGGCACGGGAACCGCAGCCCATGCCGATATTCTTAATGGTACCGCCAAAGCCCGTTCCCTCGTGGCCCTTGAAATGGGTCAGGCTTACAAAAACGTCGGCATCCATGATGGCACGGCCAATCTTGGCCTCCTTCACATACTCGCCGTTCACGGGAACAATGGCTTCGTCCGTGCCCTTCAGACCGTCGGCAATCAGCACATGGCAACCCGTGTTGTAGGGGTTAAAACCATTCTGATAGGCTGTTTCAATATGATCCAGGGCATTCTTGCGGCTACCCACGTACAAGGTATTGCAGTCTGTCAGGAAAGGACGGCCGCCAAGCTTCTTGATGTGGTCGGCCACCACGCGTGCGTAGTTGGGGCGAAGGAACGCCAGGTTACCCATTTCGCCGAAATGGATCTTGATGGCCACGTACTTATCCTGAAAGTCGATATTGCCGATGCCTGCGCGGGTCATCAGCTTATCCAGCTTATCCAGCAGGGACGTGGTGTTATGGGTGCGTAGATCCGTAAAATACACTTTTGATGCGCTCATATTTCTACCTCCTACCTTGATGTCCGAAAAATAGTTTATCACATCTTTCCTGCTTGTCAACGGGAACACGAACGTGTATTTGGCGCAATGTTCATCATGCAAACAGCACCATCTTCCCGTGTTGCCGAGAAAATGGTGCCTGGATTGGATGACAATGAGTTGACAGTCTGGTACCCGTCAATCCGGTTCCGCGAGAAAGGACTTTTCACCGTGATGAGTCAGTACGCGTTTTCCATGACCGTGTTTTGGAGAAAGTCACGGAATCTTTCATATTCATCAGATTGCAGCGCCCGAGGAGAGCTCATAATGACAAGCTCGTGACCTGCATTTCCGCGATGATATGGCGGATGAACATGGTCATACGGATTTTCTGTAAAACCACATCGCTCGTAGAACTTCTTTCTGCGGACAGCGATTTCATTCACAGGCGGATCAATTTCGAGAATCAACGGAGTCGATTGATAAGCATTCAAGATATTCTGTCCGTAGTGCTTGTTCCGCATATCCGGTGCAACACAGAAATGCTCAATGTAGAATGCACCGCCAAGATCCCAATACAGAATTTCTCCCACAAATTTTTTCTGGTCGCAGATGACATCAAAATGATAAGCTTCCTGCGCCAAGATTTGCGCCTGTGAGAAATCTTCCCGCTGCTCATGCGACGGGAAACTGATGCTGTAAAGCTGGTGTGCTTTTTCGTATAAGGTGTCGCCTGTTAGCGTAATTCGATGGATTTCCATGCATAGCTTCCTTTACAGTTTTATGAGATTCCGATTTCGTTCTGTTCGATTCAGCCTGCCGTTTCCGCCGCCTCGTCGTGCTTTTTCATGCCGTGAATTTTGCCTATTATAAAGGAAGAAAGAGTGACCGTCACCAAAGAGCAGGCAATCTTTTGCCAGGGAATATAGCTCAGGGACAGGGTCAGCACAATCACATCCGTGAACAAATAGGCGCGATCCACCGGCCAATGAAGTTTCTTCGCAATCACCAAGGCAAGGGCATCATCCCCACCGGCCGCACCACCGGCACGTACCACCAGTCCCACGCCAACACCCACAAACAGGGCGCCGACCACCGCCGCCAGCAACGGCATTCCCGCCATGGACGGCAAAATGGGACCGATCTTTTCCCACAGGGCGTACGTCAATGAGAATTCTGCCGTAGCAATCAGTGCACAGCGGAGAAAGTCTTTTCCCAGGTATTTAACCCCCAGCGCATAGCAAATGATATCCAAAATGGCCTCTGTGATCGATGGTGAAATGCCCAGCCAATGCTGTACCAATAGCGTCATACCCAGCACGCCGCCTTCGGTGATACTGCACCGGCTATGAACATTATACAACCCAAAGGTCAAGATAGCCGCCCCTAACAGTAACATTCCATATCGCTTCCACTCGCGCCGAAGATGATTCAGAAGCATTCTAACCCTCCTTCTGTGTCTCACCCTCTATCATACCTGAATCCGCCCCTCTGTCAAGCGATGTTGACTATTTTGCTTCATGCGCATTGAACAAATGTCCATGTTTTCTGTATGTTTTTTTGCTGTAAATTCATCTTTTTTTCGTCCTGCCCTTTTCAAATTCGTGAAAAAACGATACAATAGGATTGATGATGGGGAAGTGAGCTTTTCCCCAATCACACCCAAGGAGGAACGGTTGCATGGCTGCAGAGCTGGATCTGTCACAACAAATTTCTGACCTGCTGGCAAAGGATGTCCCGGAGGCATTCGAGCTACCCGTCGGAACCGAGGCGTATGCCTGGCGTCTGCTCCGCTGGGATGCGGACGTACCGCTGACGGACGAACAGCGTACCCAGCTCACAGACTGTCTGCCCTCGTGCATGCAGCCTGCCGGCGTATGCGGCTGGTCCTTCTCTGAAGATGGGGACATGATCACCATTCTGCTGTGCTGCACCCACTTTCCTGCGGCCGCTCATCGTGAAACCGTGCTGTGGCTCTGCGCCCACGCCTTGCTGGAACAGTGCAGTCTCCTGCTGGAGCAGGAAGGTACAATGGCCATCGGTGAGGAGTTTTCTTCCCCCACCTTATGGCGTGCCGCGCTGACCCCCATGCGTGAAATTTCTGACTGGTGGGCGAAAGTTTCCCCCATTCCTGCCTCTGCTGCGCACACCCATCGTGCCGGATTGCAGACCCTGCTGAAGCGCCGTCAATTTGCCAACCTGGGCGGCTATGTGACCCGCGTTCTGCGCACGGAAACGGAAGTGAATCGTGTCTGTTTCGCCATGGTTCCGCTGATCATTGAGGCCGTGTGGAGCCAGCATGCAGAAATCAGCCTCCGCAAATTAACTGAGGAATTGAATCTCAACGAAATGACCCGCAAACCGAAGGAGGCGCTTCTCAGCTGGATTGCTTCCCTGCAGCCTCGACTGCGCGCCTGCCCCACGGTTTCTTCCGCGGCAGAGCCCATTGACCGCGTTATTGCGGGCATTCAGGCAGATTGCTCGCTCCCCTACTCTCAGGCCAACCTCAGTCACTCTTTGGGATTAACCCCCGCCTACTTCTGCCGCCTCTTTCATGAAAAAACAGGCATGCACTTTTCCGCTTTTCTCACGTCAACGCGGATGA
This sequence comes from Lachnospiraceae bacterium, assembly GCA_963594395.1. Lineage (GTDB taxonomy): Bacteria > Bacillota > Clostridia > Christensenellales > Aristaeellaceae > CAKUFA01. Next base: position 2,258 of record CAVBFK010000036.1, on the reverse strand, counting down.
ACAAGGCGCAGGAGCTTCTTTCTGAAGACGGCGAAAAGTCTCTGCAAGACGTGGCGCAGGCATGCGGCTATCCCAACAAGAGTTACTTCTGCCAGGTGTTTAAGAAATACACCGGCATGACCCCCGGTGAGTTTGAACAGCAATGTAAAAACGTGTGAATATCATCAATTTGATGGATGAAATGCCTTCGCTGATGCGTTAATTCTGTAGGGATGTATCCCGGCAAGCTGAAGCGAAGGCATTTGTCGCATAGAAGGGAGCTGATTGCCATGGGACGGTTCAAGCGTGTTCTCTGTCTGTTGCTATGCCTTGCGCTTTTGCCCACATGGTCTGCCGCCTCTGCGGAAGAAAGCTCCCCCACGGTGCGTATCTATCTCAAGCGGCTCGGCCTGACAGACCGTGCCGACTTGCACCTGGACGGTGTCTATACCGCCAACGCCTCCGGCACCATGCTGGCGTTCCCTCAAGGGAGCGAAATCACCCTGCAAATTCGCAGCGGGAGTATCTACCTATTCTATAACGGGATGAGCATGCAGGTCGGCACAGCGCTGACGCTGACACAGAATCAGTCATCCAGCGGCGGGCAAGAAGGGATTCGCTTCATTGATGGCGGCAACCTGTATCCCGGCACGCTAACCTTTACCGTGCAAGATGGTCAGCTGATGCCTGTGCTGTCCCTGACCATTGAAGAATATCTGCTGGGCGTTGTTCCCTACGAGATGAGCAACAGCTTCCCCCTGGAAGCACTGAAGGCGCAAGCCATCTGTGCCCGAACCTACGCCATGGCGCACCTGAATGCTTCTGCGGCCTATGACATGGTGGACACCACGGCCAACCAGGTATTTCTGGGCATCAACTACAGCAATACCAACGCCATTCAAGCCGTGCAGGAAACCGCCGGCGTTGTGGGCAGTTACAAAGGCGCTCTTGCCACCTGCTACTATGCCGCCAGCAACGGCGGACAGACCGAGAAAGTCGAAACCGTGTGGGGCGACAGTGGTGATTGGAGCTACTACCAGGTCACGGACGACCCCTATGACGTTGAAAACCCCGAGAGTCCCGTTAAGCGGGCACGACTGTACAAGAACGGTGAAAAGCTTCCGTCTGCCTTCCTGTCCCTTCTGGCAGAAGCCATGCAGGACGAAATGACCAAACGAGGACTGGATACAGACGTATCTTCCCTGCAGATTGACAGCATTACGGACGTTCAGCTTTCCACGCCCCGCAGTGCTGACGAAAGCAAGCTCATGACCGAGCTGACCATCACATTCAACTGGTCAGGCCGGCGCATTCTGTACACGCCCAGCGGCACAACCATTCCGGCTGAAGACGGCGACACCGAGCTGAGCTTGTTTGCAACGCCCACGCCATCGCCGACGGCAGTAGTCGAAACAACGGCGATTCTTGAGGCCGAACCCACGCCGGAACCGACACCGGTATACAGTGCCTTCGAGGCTGTGGAAGACAGTTGCACGGTAACCCTCAAGCTTTTCCCCAGCGTCATTCGCGCGCTGAATCTTTCCATCTATGGTGCCGACAATGAAATCGTCACCTTGGTCGAGCAGGATGATGTCTTCATTCTGGAATCCCGTCGATACGGCCATGGCGTGGGCATGAGCCAGCGCGGCGCCCAATGGATGGCCTCCAAGTACGGCAAAACCTATGCGGAGATTCTAGCCTTCTACTATCCGGGCATGACGCTGATGAAGGCGCCTTCCGGCAGTGCTGTGTTGCCTACGGCACCTGCCGAGTTGGTGGAAACTCCCGGTCCTGCCGCTACGGCCACGCCGCGTCCTACCCTAATGCCAACCACGCTGACGGATGATCTGCCCGAAGGCTCCTACCTTGCTGAAATCACCGGCATTGAAGATGACAGTAGCGTGAATCTCCGTGAAGAGCCCAACACTTCCGCCACGGTACTCCGCCGGCTGTACAAATCGCAGCAGCTGATTGTTCTGCCGGACTGCGAGGAAGAAGGCTGGGCGCACGTGAAGACCGATGTGCTGGAGGGCTACGTCATGTCAAGCTTCCTGCAAAAGGTTGAATGAATGAATGGGAAAGAGGTGATTCTATGAAAAAGCTTTTGCTCCTTGTGCTTTGCCTGATGCTGACGACGTCTGTTGCCCTGGGGGAGACCCTCTTCACGCCGGGGACCTACACCGCCGAAGCCGAAGGAAAAATGGGCACCATCACCGTGGAAGTCACCTTTACCGAGGACGCCATTGAAAGCGTGGTCATTCTCAGTCACAAGGAAACAC
>CAVBFK010000035.1:0-13610 GCA_963594395.1 Lachnospiraceae bacterium | reverse complement strand
GTAGACGCCCATCGCCAGCAGACTATAAAGCAAACCGAGCTGGACGGCACTGATCACCACGTTCATTTCGCTTCAACTCCTTTTGCGCAAAATGCCCGGCGAACAGGTCGGCCCTGTCCGTCGGGTGAAATTCATTCCGTCGGATTACTCAACCAGCTGAGCCTGTGCCAGCACTTCTTCGCTGAGTTCTACGCCGATGGCATCTGCCGTGGTCTTGTTGATCACCATGGTGAAGTTGCTGACCACCACAGAGGGGATGTCGGTAATGGCCGTGCCCTGCAGGTACTGGTAGGACATGTCAGCCGTCAAGGCACCGATTTCACGGTCGCTGATGGAGATGGTGGCAAAGGCGCCGGAGTTCACCATCACCGCAGAGGAACCGTACACAGGGATCTTCGCATCGTTGGCCACTTCAGACACCACGCTCATAGCGGTCTGCACCACGGAGTCATTGGGAACGAAGATGGCATCCACGCGGCCCACCAGAGATTCCACTGCCTGCTGTACTTCGTTGGAAGAAGTCACCACGGCTTCGACATAGCTCAAGCCGTTGGCATCCATGTATTCCTTGGCACTGTTGATGGTGGTCACGGAGTTGATCTCGCTGGTGCAGTAAATCAGGCCATAGGTCTTGCAGCCGGGGGTCAGTTCGTCAGACAGCTTGAACATTTCATCCACAGGGATGGCGTTGCTGGTGCCGGTAGCGTTCTTGTCAGGATGCTCCATATCGGTAATAATGCCGGCGCCCACAGGGTTGCTTACGGAGATGAAGAACAGCGGAATGTCGCTCTCCATGTTCACGAAAGCCTGTGCCGCAGGGGTTGCAATGGTTACCACATAGTCCACACCGGATTCGATCAAGGTCTGGCAGATGGAAACCAGGTTGCTCATATCGCCCTGCGCATTGCGATAGTCAAAGGTCATGTCGTCCTCGCCGTAGCCAAGCTCACGCATCCGGTCAATGTAGCCTTCGCGCATATCGGTGAAGGCACCGTTGTCTGCCATCTGGATAATACCGACGCGGATCGGCTCAGCAAAGGCGACACAGCACACACACAGAGCGAGAACCAGGGTCACGAGGGAAGTCAGCAGCTTTTTCATGGGGAATCCATCCTTTCTTTGTCCGGGAAGCATCTTCGCTTGCCCTTGTCCTGACGTCTTGATCGGCGGCGTCCATGAAACAGAATCGACTTGGGAATTTCCGCAGAATATAAAAAACGCATCTGTCCTTTTAGCAAGGACAGATGCGATAAACATCTGCGGTACCACCTTGTTTGACGGTTGCCCGTCCACTCTCTCGGATGCCGACACACCCGCAGCCCTCTAACGCTGGCTCTGCGTCACGCCATACTCGGGAACAATCCCTTTCCGCATGCCCTCGGCGGTCCATTTGCCGATCCGCTTTCTGCCGGTTTCCATCCTCCCGGCTCTCTGGAAGTGCGCTGTCGGTTTAATCTCCGCCTCAACGGTTTACTGCAATATAGCATATCTTTTTCCGCTTGTCAAGCACGAAAATGGCGATTTCGGCAAAAAACTTGCCAGAGTCCCTTTGGGCGTCACACTTGTCTTATCCTGCAAAGCAAATACTGCTTGCGTTTACGCGCAAATGACAGTATAATGTGAAAATGCCGATAAGGTATGATTTGTTTGGGAGAAGGAGGATCTGTTTTTCAATGGAAGAAACAACGACGCGCAGCAACTTTATCTGGGACGCCATCGAGCAGGACTTAAAGGAAGGCCGCTACACGCAGGTGCACACGCGCTTCCCTCCGGAACCCAACGGTTATATGCACATTGGTCACTGCAAGGCCCTGATCATGGACTTCCTGACGGCCGAAAAGTACGGCGGCCTGTGCAACCTTCGCTTTGACGACACCAACCCCGCCAAGGAAGACACGGAATACGTGGAAGCCATCAAGCGGGATATCAACTGGCTGGGCTTTACCTGGACGGGCGGCCTGTACTATGCCAGCGATTATTATGACCAGTGCTATGCCATTGCCGAGGACTGGATCAAGCGCGGTTTGGCCTATGTGGATGAGCTGAGTAAGGACGAGATGCGCGCTTATCGCGGCACCCTGACCGAGCCCGGCAAGAACAGCCCCTGGCGTGACCGTCCTGCGGAGGAGAGCCTTGATCTGTTCCGCCGCATGCGTGCAGGCGAGTTCCCCGAAGGCAGCAAGACCCTGCGCATGAAGATCGATATGGCTTCCCCCAACATCGTCATGCGCGACCCCGCCATGTACCGCATCCTGTACAAGGAGCACTGGCGCACGGGCAACAAGTGGTGCATCTATCCCATGTACGACTTTGCCCACCCCATCGGCGACGCCCTGGAAGGCATCAGCCATTCTCTGTGCTCTCTGGAATATGAGATTCACCGTCCCCTGTACGACTGGGTGGTGGAGCACAGCCAGAACATGCTGCCTGCCAAGCCCCGTCAGATCGAGTTTGCCCGCCTGAACATCACCCAGACCATCATGAGCAAGCGCTACCTGCGTCAGCTGGTAGAAGGCGGCTATGTCAGCGGCTGGGATGATCCCCGTATGCCTACCTTGTCCGCCATGCGCCGCCGCGGCTACACCGGTGCCGCCATCCGCGACTTTGTGGATCGCATCGGTATGAGCAAGGCAGACTCCACGGTAGACTTTGCCCTGCTGGAAAGCTGCGTCCGTGACGACCTGGGCGATAAGTCTCCCCGTGCCATGGCCGTGCTGAAGCCCCTGAAGGTGGTGCTGACCAACTGGCCGGAAGACCGGGTGGACACCCTGACCATGGAGAATCACCCTGACCATCCCGAAATGGGCAGCCACACCGTGCATTTCGGACGGGAGCTGTTCATTGAGCAGGATGACTTCATGGAAGTGCCTGCGAAGAAGTTCCAGCGCATGTATCCCGGCTTTGAAGTGCGCCTGAAGGGTGCCTACATTGTCCGCTGCGACGAGTGCGTGAAGGACGCCGAGGGCAACATCACCGAAGTGCACTGCACCGTGGATATGGACTCTGCTTCCGGCACTGCCGGCGCAGACCGCAAGATCAAAGGCAAGGTTCTGCACTGGGTCAGCGCCGTGGATGCCGTTCCCTTTGAGGCTCGCCTGTACGATCCCCTGCTGAACGCCCTGGAGGAAGACCTGGAAGAAGAAGTTGAAACCGAGGGCGAAGGCGAAACCGCCGCTCCCGTGAACAAGAAGGACTTCATCAGCCGTCTGAACCCCAACAGCCTGACTGTGCTGCACGGCGTGGCAGAACCTGTGGTGCGTGACTGCGAGAACGGAACCACCTTCCAGTTCCTGCGCACGGGCTACTTCTGTAAGGATCCTGATTCCACCGCTGAGATGCCCGTGTACAACCGCACCGTCGGTCTGCGGGATACCTACGCCAAGCAGGCTAAATAACAAAGTCTTTCATTATGTCCTACCGGGGATTGCTCCGGTAGGACAATCCTATGGAATAAATCGCAGAGATCAATGTTGATTTTCTGCATGGAGGAAATGTCATGGAAGTCAGAACTCGATTTGCGCCCAGTCCCACGGGCTTCATGCACCTTGGCGGACTGCGCACGGCACTGTACAACTACCTGTTTGCCCGCAAGATGGGCGGCAAGTTCATCCTCCGCATTGAGGATACCGACCAGGAGCGCTTTGTGGAAGGCGCTACCGAGGTCATCTACGAAACCCTCAAGGGCTGCGGCATGAACTGGGATGAAGGCCCTGACGTTGGCGGCCCCTGCGGCCCCTATGTGCAGAGCGAGCGGAAGGCTTTGTATCTGCCCTACGCCAAGCAGCTGGTGGAAAGCGGCCACGCTTACTACTGCTTCTGCACCAAGGAAGAGCTGGATGCCCGCCGTGCCGAGGCAGAAGCCAAGGGCGAGGTCTTCAAGTACGACAAGCACTGCCTGCACATGAGCAAGGAAGAAGTTCAGGCCAAGCTGGATGCAGGTGTCCCCTACGTCATCCGCCAGAACGCCCCCACCGAAGGCGAGACCAGCTACGATGACCTGGTGTTCGGTCACATGACCTTCCCCAACGATACTCTGGACGACATGGTACTCATTAAGCAGGACGGCATGCCCACCTACAACTTCGCCAACGTGATTGACGACCACCTGATGGGCATCACCCACGTCATGCGCGGCATGGAGTACCTGTCCTCCACCCCCAAGTACAATCTGCTGTACGAGGCATTCGGTTGGGACATTCCCCAGTACATCCATCTGCCTACCGTCATGCGCGACGCACATCACAAGCTTAGCAAGCGCGACGGTGACGCCTACTACTCCGACTTTGTGGACAAGGGCTACCTGACCGAAGCGCTGATCAACTATCTGGTGCTGGTGGGCTGGAATCCCGGTGATGACCGTGAGTTCTTCACCATGGATGAATTGATTGATGTGTTCGATGTGCACCGTCTGAACAAGGCCCCCGGCATCTTTGACATTGACAAGCTGACCTGGTTCAACGCTGAGTACATTCGCCGCCTGAGCCCCGAGAAGTACCTGGAGCTGGTGACGCCTTGGTTCGACAAGGTGCTGGCCGGCAAGGGCATTGATTACAAGCGTCTGGCAGAGCTGATGCAGACCCGTACCGAGGTATTCAACCGTGTGCCTGACATGGTGAAGTTCCTGGGCGAGCTGCCGGACTACGATGTGTCCATCTACACCAACAAGAAGAGCAAGACCGATCCCGAGGTCTGCCGCAAGGCACTGACGATGCTTCGCCCTGTGATGGAAACCGTGGAGTGGGCAGAGCCTGCTATTCACGATGCACTGATGGCCGCCATTGCAGAAGCCGGCATGAAGAACGCCGCCGCGCTGTGGCCCCTGCGTATCGCCATTTCCGGCCAGGTTTCTACTCCCGGCGGTGCCATTGAGATTGCTTGGCTGCTGGGTCGCGAAGAGACCCTCCGCCGCATGGACGACGGCCTGAAGCGTCTGGAAAACGCTTAAGTTTTGCCCGACAACCTGCATCAAGCACCATCTTTCTCTGAAGGGATCTGATGCCTTTGATGAAGAAAAGTGATTTGCGTCAGCGCAAGCCGGTGCTTTGGATGACCATCACGGCGCTGTTCATGGCCATGGTCATTGTGCTGAGCATGAGTGTCATGAGCATTCCTGTACCCGGCGGACATCTGTACTTCAACGATGCCGTCATCGGTACAGCCTCCCTGCTAATGGACCCTCTGTCTGCATTTCTAGCCTGCGGCGTTGGTGCTTTCCTGGGTGATGCACTTTTCTACCCTGCCCCCATGTTTGTGTCCCTGGTGACCCATGGTCTGCAAGCCGTTGTTGTTTCCCTGCTTTTCAGAAAGCTGAAGCTGAAGAAGCCCTTGGCCGCGGCCATGGCGCTTCTGGCAGGAGCCGTCATCATGGTTGCAGGCTATACGCTGGGCCGCGCTTTTGTGTACAGCACACCTGAAACGGCGCTCGTCAAGCTGCCTTTCCAGTGCCTGCAAGCAGGGGTGGGTGCAGTGATTGCGTGGGTGCTCTGTATTCCGTTGGGATTAGAGAAGCGCTTCCATTGCATCATTCATGAAGGAAGGTGACACCATGCGTAACGCAAACGTAAAGAAGCTAACCCTTGCCGGTGTCATGGCCGCCATGATTTGCGTGCTGACCATGTTTCCCCACATTCCGCTGGGCTCCGGCTACATTCACTTGGGCGACGGTTTGATTCTTCTGGCCGTGATGCTGTTGGGACCTCTGGGTATCCCCGCCGCGGCCATCGGCAGTATGCTGGCAGATCTGCTGGTCTACCCCGTGTACGCACCGGTGACGCTGATTGTCAAGGGGCTCATGGCCGCCGTTGCCTATCTGATCTACCGCAAAGGTGACCGCCGCCGCATAGTGCTGGCTTTCGTTGCCGCTGAAGCGGTGATGGTGCTGGGTTACTTTGTGTATGAATGGATTGCCGTACCCGAGTTTGCCATTGCAGACATCCCCGGCAACCTAATCCAGGCCGTAGCCGGTGTGTGCGTCGGCCTGGTACTAACCACCATTGTTCCTCGATTGGAGACGCTGACAAAATCATGAAATATTCCGACATCATGAAAGATAGAAGGGTGAAAGCCATGAAGAAGTTCTTTGAAGAGTTCAAGAAATTTGCACTGCGCGGCAATGTCATGGACATGGCAGTCGGCGTTATCGTCGGCGGTGCCTTCTCCAACATCGTAACTTCCCTGACCGACAACTTCATCAACCCGCTTCTGAATTTGATCATGGGCTCTGCCTCCTACACCTGGGAGGACGTGGGCAAGTTCGCATCTTCCTTCCTGTCCTCCGTGGTGAACTTCATCATCATGGCGTTCATCCTCTTCTGCCTCATGCGCGGCATCAACAAACTGCTGAGCCTTGGCAAGAAGAAGGAAGCTCCTGCCGCCCCCACCACCAAGAAGTGCCCCTACTGCAAGACGGAAATTGCCATCGATGCAACCCGTTGCCCCCACTGCACCAGCCAGTTGGAAGAAAAGTAATGCGACTTTTCATAAAAGCCTAAAAAAGGTGATGATTCTGTATAGAATCATCACCTTTTTATGATGTTACAGCAAGACACCAGATGCTTTCATTCAAGCATTTTGTTACTTCATAACAGTTCGACTTCATCGGAGCGAGCATGCGAAGGAGTCCAGAGGGCGGAGTCTTCGACTCGTAACCGCAAATCCCTCTGGAAGTTGGCAATTAGCTTGTTTGTTCCATACGACATGCTTGCTTACTTGCGAGGAGATTTCGCTCTGGATCGCGACGAAAGGGCTATTAAAACAGACGAAGTCTGCGGTCGCCCCTGCACCCTTCGTTGCACTCCTTTGAAGTAGAATTGTCCCGTAAGTTTCAAATCAGAGTATCACAATCGCATATAGTTTTGTAACAAAAACGTCATATCTCTTTACAAAATCGTTAGTTTTTGATATACTATCTTCATCATGGAGCAAACTATGCTCATTTGAAGGAGGAGTACCCATGAAGAAGCGCAGAATGCTTTTGCTGACAGTGGCGGCAGTGTGCATGTTGTCAACTGCTTCACTGGCAGATACCTACACCATACTGCGCTATAACGACTCCGGCTCCGCTGTACAGCAGTTGCAGACCGCCTTGAATCAGCTTGGCTACAGCGTAGGTTCTGCTGACGGCAAGTATGGCTCTGCCACAGAAAAAGCCGTGCGCCAATTTCAGCAAGATCATTCCCTGAAGGTGGACGGCAAAGCAGGTCAGCAGACCCAGGCTTTAGTCTACCAGCTGGCTTCCGGCAGTATCTCCTCCGATGATACCAGCTCCTCAACCAGTACGAGCACAAGTACCAACACTTCCAGCTATTTCAGCGGCAATTATGATAAGCTGGAATACGGCAGCAAAGGTGCCCGCGTCACCAAACTGCAGCAGGCACTGAATCAGTTGGGGTTCAGCGCCGGCAAGGCAGACGGCCGCTATGGCGCCGGTACCCAGCAGGCAGTCACCGCTTTCCAGCGTGCGCAAGGCTTAAGCGTTGACGGCAAAGCCGGCAAGCAGACCCTGCAGCGCATTGAGCAAGTGCTGTCCGGTGAAGTCAGCAACACCACTGCCGAACCTACGGTAGAAACCGTGACTGCCACTCCCGCACCCACGGCTACACCCAATGCCTATGGCACCGTGCCCACCCGAACCCTTCGCAAAGGATACCAGGGTACCGATGTCAAGAGCGTGCAAACTCGTTTAAAGACGCTGGGCTATTACAAAGGTTCCGTAGACGGCAAGTATGGCACGGGCACCATGGCCGCTGTTTCTGCCTTCCAATCTGCCAACGGCTTGAACGCCGACGGCCTGGCCGGTACTTCCACCTATAAGGTTCTGTATTCCGATGCGGCCGTTGCCTACAGCGCCGCCGCTACAGCCACTCCCGCACCTACGAGCACTGTCCCCTCTCGTACGCTTCGTTCCGGCGACTCCGGCACCGATGTGAAAAACGTGCAGACCCGCCTGAAAGAGCTGGGTTATTACTCCGGCTCCGTGGACGGCAAGTACGGCACAGGTACAGTTTCGGCTGTTGTTTCCTTCCAGACAGCCAACAGCCTCAAAGCCGATGGTGCGGCAGGCACGAGCACCTATAAAGTGCTTTTCTCCGACAGTGCCAAGGAATACACCGTCACTGCGACAGCAACAGCTACGGCCACCACAACTGCAACTACGGTGACTGCCACCAAGCCTTCCCGCACCCTGCGCTCCGGCGATACGGGTGATGACGTAAAGAGCGTGCAGACCCGCCTGAAAGAGCTGGGCTATTACTCCGGCTCCGTGGACGGCAAGTACGGCTCCGGCACCGTCTCGGCGGTGGTGTCCTTCCAGAGCAGCAACGGTTTGACCATGGATGGTGTAGCCGGTAGCGGCACCTACAAGATTCTCTACTCGACTTCCGCCAAAACGGCCAGCGAAGCATCCTCCAGTTCTGCTTCCACCGCCACGGCAACCGCGCCGGATAAGTCCAAGATCAAGCTCATGTACTGGTACACCGAGGTGAAGCCCCTCCTGAAGGGAAAGAGCTCCATCTACGTCTACGAGCCCGTGTCTAAGATCGGCTTCACCCTGCACCTCTATTCCCTGGGACGTCACGCCGATGTCGAGCCCATGACCGCAGATGATACCGCTAAGATGATGGAAGCCTGGGGCGGCGTGGCCGACTGGACGCCCAAGTTCGTCTATGTGCTTCTGCCCAACGGACAGTGGACCGTTGCCACCATGCACAATGTGGCACATGGCGGTCAGAGCATCAAGGATAACAACTTCGATGGTCAGAACTGCGTGCACTTCCTGCGTGAAATGTCCGAGTGCGAAGCCAACGACCCGAAGTACGGCGTCACCAATCAGAAGATTCTCCGCGAAGGCTGGAAGGCCCTCACCGGGGAGACGGTTAACTAAAAGATCCATATTGTCTATCTGTGGGGAAGATGCTTTGCATGAGCGTCTTCCCCTTTCATTTTCCGTACAAACCGGCATTCATTTCGTCTTTCCTCCGCCTTAGCATCCGCGTTCGCCCAACGTTCTCTCCGTTCCCCTTGTGGAGAAAATAATCCACTTTTCCACAGGAAACTGTGAATTTCATTCACGGATTTGTCACAATTTTGCCCTTATTCGCCATGCTGGGTACATTGCTGCTGAAGTTTTCCACTGTTTTTGTCCCATTTTCCCTGTTGGAAAGGGAACAGTTCATGAAGTTTCCCACAGTTTCCACAGTTTTTCCACAATGCTTGTGGAAGAAATCCGTTCGTTGTTTGCAGAATGTAAACGAATTGAAAACATTGCAAACGAAAATGACAAAAAATGAACAAAATTTTGCGGATAGCCTTGACAGTAAAGCAGCTTTACCCCTTAAAATATTCTCGTAAAGTGCGACAGTAATGATGCTGTCGCGGAGGAAAGGAGTAAAACCATGAACAAGAAGGTTATTTCCATGGGCTTGGCCATGATGCTCGCAGTAGCACCCATGACCTTTGGCTCTGCTGAAACCTTCACCGCAGGCGAATATGAAGCGACTGCGGCTGGCTTCGGCGGCAATGTCACGGTGAAGATCACCGTGGACAGCGAAACGGTTACCGCAGTTGAAGTGACCGGTGAAAACGAGACGCCTGCACTGGGTGGCGCAGCTATTGAGGGCTACAACACCTCTCTGGTGGGCGTAACCGATGCAGACAGCGTTGAAGTCACCTCCGGCGCAACCATCACCAGCACGGCTGTGAAGGAAGCTTTCGCTTCTGCTCTGGCTCAGGCCAAGGGCGAAGAGACCGCTAACGACGCACCGATCGCCTTCACCGCAGGCACCTATACTGCTTCTGCAAAGGGTTACAACGGCGATGTGACGGTGGATGTCACCTTCTCCGATACCGCTGTAACGGCTATCGAAGTGACTGCTTCTTCTGAAACCGCTCACGTGGGTGACGTGGCCTTTGAGCCCATGATCACCGACATGCTGGCAGCCAACGGCTCCGGCGTGGACAGCGTGTCCGGCGCTACGTTCTCCAGCGCTGCCCTGCGCAATGCTGTGAACGACGCTGCTGAGCAGGCTCAGTGCACCAACCTGGCCGCTTTCAAGGCCAACACCGTGGAGCACACCGCTCAGGATCCTATCGAAGAGACCTATGACGTGGTTATCGTCGGTGCCGGCGGCGCTGGCATGACCGCTGCAGCACAGGCTGCTCAGGACGGCAACACCGTTGTTGTTCTGGAGAAGAACGCTGAAATGGGCGGCAACACCCTGGTTTCCGGCGGTGCTTTCCAGTCTGTGATGAGCTACCTGGTGTGGGATGCTGATGATCCCGATGCCACCACGGGCGTGAATCCCCTGGACGGTCAGACCTATGACAAGGTGAAGAACGACGCAGGCCGTATCGACACCCTGAAGACCATCCTGACCTGGTCCGAGGAGCCCTTCGACGGCACCCTGGATGACGATCATCCCTTCGTGGCCGGCAATATCGCTCTGAACGCTGTTCGCGGCGTGCACGAGGAATATCTGCCCACCCTGCAGGCTCTGAAGAAGGAAATTCAGGCTTACCTGGATTGGGCACAGCCCCAGCTGGATGCCGGCGTGAACGAGACCCAGCTGACCCTGTTCTCCACCATCAACCTGCACATCTTCCAGACCTACTACGGCGGCCTGCGTCCTACCGCGGACAAGACCTCTTGGGTATACGGCCGTTATGACCTGGTGAGCCAGTTCATCGAAGGCGGCCAGGAAATCAAGGAGTGGCTGGTTGCTCAGGGCGCTGAGTTCGACTACAGCAAGCAGTCTACCCTGATCGGCTGCCTGTGGCAGAGAGAAAATGCCCCCATCGGCGGCGTTGTGGACGGCGTTGAGTACTCCGGCAAGTGGGGTGCTTACTTCGCAGTGCCTTACAACACCATGGTGACCGCTAACGAGAACAACAAGGTAATGCTGCGCACCACCGCTAAGGAACTGATCGTTGACGAAAACGGCAAGGTGACCGGCGTTAAGGCTACCATGTACGATGGCACCGAAGTGACCATGCACGCCACCAAGGGCGTCATCCTGGCCACCGGCGGCTATGCAGCCAACATCGAAATGGTGCAGGAAACCAACACCTACTGGGACGAAAGCTACATCGCTGACAACATCGGCACCACCAACCGTTCTTCTCTGACCGGTGACGGCATCAACATGGCTGTGGCTGTGGGCGCTGCTACCGAGGGTGAAGGCTGGACGCAGATGATGCCTCTGGGCTGGGTTGACAACGGCAACCTGTCCGGCGGTGCTGGCGAGAACGTTATCTTCATCAATGCTGCCACCGGCAAGCGCTATGTGGACGAGTCCGCTGAGCGTGACGTGCTGTCCGAGGGTGCTTTCGAGAACAGCATGAGCCAGGAAGTGGCTGAGAGCCTGGGCCTGAAGTATGTGCCCGGCATCTACGTGGAAGTTTCCAACACCGGTGTTACGGCTGGTGCAGGCGGATTCAACACCAATAAGGAAGACGTTGAAGGCCGTATGTACTTCATGACTGTGGAAGAGCTGGCTGAGAAGCTGGGCTGCGATGCTGCAACCCTGCGTCAGACCATCGAGGACTACGATGCCTACGTCATGGGCACCAAGGACACCCTCGAGGTTGAGAAGCTGTCTGTCCGCGGCACCGTTGGCGATGTGGAGCAGGACGAGAACGGCAACTATCTGCCCGAGACCTACTCTCTGACCAACATCCGCGTTCGCTTCATGGCTCCTTCTACCCACCACACCATGGGCGGCGTGATGGTTGATACCAGCCGTCACGTGCTGGATACCAACGGCAACATCATCTCCGGCCTGTATGCGGCTGGCGAGGTTACCGGCGGCATCCACGCTGGCAACCGTCTGGGCGGCAACGCCATCACCGAGATCATCGTGTCCGGTCGTGTGGCAGCTCAGGCTGTGACCGAGGATAACAAGTAATTCTGGGACACATTGGCCCCCGTACCGCAAGGTACGGGGGCTTTAAGTTTATTCATAAGTTTTACATTCATTTTCAATTTGAACTATGGCTATATCTGAAAAGAAATGGTATAATCCTCTGTAGCGCATTGCGTAACAACACACGGAGGTTTCTATGGCTGATTCTCTTCGCATCCCCTCCGGCACGCCGGAGCATTTCACCCCAACCCCAAAAGAAGGTCTTTCGGAACGTGAGGTCGAAGCCCGCCTACAGGACGGACGTGACAACAAGGTCAAGGCTGACCCCGGCAAGTCTGTATGGCAGATTCTGGCCAGCAATCTGTTCACTTTCTTCAATATTTTAAACTTTGTGCTAGCGGCGGCATTGCTGATCGTCGGCTCTTACCGCAACATGCTGTTTCTGGGCGTCGTGTTCACCAACACGCTCATCGGCACCATTCAGGAGCTTCGCGCCAAGCGTACCATTGAGAAGCTTCAGTTGCTGAACGCACCCCAGGCACACGTTCTCCGCGGTGGCAAGGAAGTCACCTGCAAGCCTGATGAACTGGTACAGGACGATCTGGTCATCCTGCGTGCCGGCGATCAGGTACTGGCAGACGCCCTTGTTATCGATGGCGGCGGCGCCGCAAATGAGTCCCTGCTGACGGGCGAAAGTGATGCCATCGGCAAGCATGCCGGCGACTGGCTCATGTCTGGCAGCTACATCACCGAAGGAAAGTTTACGGCACAGCTGGTTCATGTGGGTGAAGAAAGCTATGCCGCCAAGCTGACCCGCGAAGCAAAAGCCATCAAGCGCCCCACTTCGATGCTGATGACGGAGCTGAACAAGCTGGTTCAGCAGGTTAGTGTTATTCTGGTTCCCCTTGGACTTCTGCTGTTCTGCAAGCAGTATTTTCTGAACCACGTTGCACTGACAACCGCCGTGCCTTCCACCGTGGCGGCCATCATCGGCATGATTCCTGAGGGCTTGATTCTTCTGACCAGCGTGGCTCTGGCCGTAGGTGTCGTAAAGCTTGGGCGTCATCAGACCCTGGTGCAGGAGCTGTACGGCATTGAAACCCTGGCGCGGGTCGATGTGCTCTGCCTGGACAAAACGGGCACCATCACCAAAGGCGAGATGCAGTTGGAAAAGCTCATTTCCATTGATGAAGACGAAGATGCCTTGAAGACGGATCTGGCACGTTTCCTGGGTGCCTTTGAAACCGGCAGCGGCACGCTTGCCGCCATGGCCGCCTCTGTCAAGCCGGCAGACAGCAAGGCTATTGCTACCCTCCCCTTCTCCTCCAAGCGCAAGAAATCTGCCGCGTCTTTCCCGGAGGGCGATACGCTGATTCTAGGTGCGCCGAGCTTTGTGCTGGGTGATCGTCTTACCGATGCGCTTCGATCCAAGATCGATGTGCACACCGCCGATGGTCTGCGGGTTCTCGTGCTGGCTCGCGCACAGGGCCGCGTTACCGAAGAGGATGCGCCCGAGGTCACCGAGGTGCTTGGTCTCATCTGCCTGAGTGATATTCTGCGTGAGAATGCCGCCGAAACCCTGTCCTTCTTCCGCAAGCAGGGCGTGACGGTGAAGGTCATCAGCGGCGACGATCCCCGCACCGTATCTTGCATTGCCAAGCGCGTGGAGCTTCCCGGTTGGGAAAACTGGGTGGATGCCTCTACGCTGACAACCGATGAGATGCTGTGCGAAGCCGCTGAAAAGTATACGGT
>CAVBFK010000034.1:0-4917 GCA_963594395.1 Lachnospiraceae bacterium | reverse complement strand
CCCTTGACCCATTTACGCGATGGGGTTGGTGACATCTGCATACCAGTGGCGCGTTCGGCAAGAAAAAGCTGTGAAAGGAGCATTCCTTCACAGCTTTTCATTACGCATTTTTTACCGCTTCACGCCAAGCTTTTCAGCAGCTTCGTCCATATCCAGCGTAGCGAAATAATCCTGGGGCGTTTCCGCACGACGGATCATCCGATAGCTGCCATCCTCGCAATAGAGGATCTCTGCAGAACGCAGGCGTCCATTGTAATTATATCCCATGGAGAAGCCGTGCGCGCCGCTATCGTGGATCACCACCAGGTCGCCATCCTTGATTTCAGGCAATGCACGATCCACAGCAAACTTATCGTTATTCTCACACAGGGAACCCGTCACATCATACACATGATCGCAGGGAGCGTTCCGCTTGCCGCACACTGTAATATGATGATAGGCGCCGTACATAGCGGGGCGCATCAGGTTCGCCGCGCAGGCGTCCAGGCCGATATAGTGCTTATAGGTGTCCTTATGGTGGGTCGCATGAGTCACCAGCCAACCGTTAGGGCCCGTCATCCAGCGGCCAAGCTCGGTCTTAATAGCCACGCCGCCCTCGGGGAAGATCTCCTCATATGCCTTGCGGACACCCTCGCCCACAGCGACGATATCCGTCTTTTCCTGATCAGGACGATACGGGATGCCCACGCCGCCGGACAGATTGGCAAAGGCGAAGGTCAGGCCGGTTTCTGCCGCCAAATCACGGCCGCAGGTGAAGAGAATCTTCGCCAAGGTGGGATAATAGGCGTTATCAATGGTATTGGAAGACAGGAAGGCATGCAGGCCAAACTTCTTAGCGCCCAGCGCCTTCAGCTTCTTCAGGCCTTCCTGCAGCTGGGCATAGGTGAAGCCATACTTGGCGTCGCCGGGATTGCCCATGATGGTGCCGCTGATCTTGAAATCTCCGCCGGGATTATAGCGGCAGCAGATGCACTCCGGGATACCGCCGTGCTTCTCCAGAATTTCGATGTGGGTAATGTCGTCCAGGTTCACGAATGCGCCCAGTGCCCGTGCATGGTCAAACTCCTCGTTAGGCATGGCGTTGGCAGAGAACATAATGTCACGGCCGTGGAAACCGCAGGCATCTGCCAGAATCAGTTCCGTGTCGCTGGAGCAGTCCACGCCGCAGCCTTCCTCCTTGAGGATCCGCAGCACCGTGGGGTTCGGCAATGCCTTCACGGCGAAATATTCCTGAAAGTCTTTGCACCAGGAGAACGCCTTGTTCAGTGCGCGTGCATTCTCGCGGATGCCGTGCTCGTCATAAAGATGGAAAGGGGTAGGGAACTTTGCCGCCGCACCCTCGAAAACTTCATCCTGCAGGGAAAAATTAGGCATATAAACATCTCCGATCGTCATCAATGAGATCCTGTATCACTGTAGCACAAGTGATGGGGCGGCGCAAGTATTTTCCTTGTACTTACGGGATAGAAACTCCGTCCGCCCTTGTCAGCCTCTTGCGTTTATGGTACAATACCTGTTATGGAAAGCCATTCCATTTGGAGGAGGACGACATCATGTCGCTGAAGCCCTTCCGCTTTGACGGAAGCAAAAAACTCAATCTGAAAGAATTTGATACCACCGCAGGCGACGCCAAGAAGGAGAAGTCTGCGCTCGTTGCCAAGACGGAAGCGAACCTTCTGGAAGCCGCCGAACTGCAGGAAAAGCTCTATGCCGCCGGTCAGGAAGGCCTGGTCATTGCCATTCAGGCGCGGGACGCCGCCGGCAAAGACAGCCTGATCAAACACGTTTTCTCCGGCTTGAATCCTGCGGCGCTGGAGATTCACGCCTTTAAGTCTCCCACGAAAGCAGAGCTTGCCCATGATTATCTGTGGCGGATCAATCAAGCTTTGCCGCCCCGCGGAACCATCGGTGTATTCAACCGCTCTCAGTACGAAGATGTGCTGGTGGTGCGGGTGCATCACATGGAGAAGAACTACAAGCTGGCTTCCCGCTGCCTGACGGAGGACTTCTTCCCCCGCCGCTACGAACAGCTGAAAAACTGGGAGCAATATCTCTACGAAAACGGCTACCGCATGGTGAAGATTTTCCTCCACGTGGGCCGCGATGCCCAGAATGAACGCTTCCTGGATCGTCTGGAGCGGGACGACAAGCATTGGAAGCTGTCCCTGGCCGATATGGAAGAGCGCGACCTGTGGGATGCCTACGACGAGGCCTTTGAGGATGCCATCAACGCCACCGGCACGCCAGAAAGCCCCTGGTACGTCATTCCTGCGGACAACAAGTGGTACACCCGCTACCTGACCAGCGAAATTCTGCTGCACACACTCAAAGAAATGGATCCCCAGTATCCCGAATTAAGTCAGGCAGACGCAGAAAAGGTGCCGGAAACCATTGAGAAGCTGAGGAATGAGAAGTGAGGGGGATCCTCCTTCCAACGCGTAAACATAGAAGAAGCCCGACTCCCTACAGGGAGCCGGGCTTCTTGATAAGGCTATAAGTGTTACCGTTGCAATGCTCAGGCTTCGGGTTCCAGCAGACCCAGGTTACCATCCTTGCGCAGATAAAGCACATTGGTACGGCCGGTATCCACATTCACGAAAGCGAAGAAATTGTGACCCAGCATTTCCATTTCCACTGCGGCATCTTCCACGGACATAGGACGCACAGGGAAGGTCTTGTAGCGCACAACCTTGCGCTCTTCTTCCTCATCGTCCACACCTTCCTCAATATATTCGGGCTCATCATGGAAGGCATCCTCACGGAGATGCTTGGACAGCTTGGTGCGATGGCGGTGAATCTGCCGCTCCATCTTGGCCAGCGCCTGGTCAATGGCCATAAAGAGGTTATCCGGCGCGCTGGCTTCCGAACGAAGGATCACGCCATTCCCCATCGGCACGGTAATCTCCACGATGCGGAGGCCGTCCTTTTCCTTACGCATGCGCACCTGCATTTCGGTATCCGGCAGGAGATAGCGGCTCATCTTCGCGGCTTTCTTCTCAATTCGTTCCGTAACCTTCTGGGAAATAGTCATATTCCGAGCATTGATCGTCATCTTCATAATGAATAAGCTCCTTTGGATTTTTTAGGCGGCCTTCCGCCCTGTGGACTGTTCACTTGATTCCACCTGGGCCATCGGTGTCACCCTCTTTCTCTTATCTTGTATTGTACTATTTCGACAAATCATCGTGTTTTCCTGCTTTGGTTTTGCCCAAAGCATTATTTTGTTGCCATGAGGTCAACCGTTTTCGCCATCATCCGTCTCGGAAGACTCTTCAGCGTTCTCCTCCGGCTGATCACCACAGTGGCACGGGCACTCGGCGGCATCTGCCTCATCCAGCTTGCGGCGGAGCTCTTGACGCTCCTCGCTGGTCATGGAGGCGACGTCGATCTCTTCCTCCTGGGCGGCCGCTTCACAGGATTCCTTCCACTTCTGCTTCAGTTCTGCGGCGGTTGCGCGACCCTGCTCCACGGTTTCCTTGCCCTTTTCCACGCAGGCATCCACAACCTCGCCGCTCTTTTCTACCACGGTTGCCACGGCACCCACAGCGCCGTAGAGAATATTCTTCACAAGATCAGTCAATTCATTCATGGGTATCTTCCTCCTTTGTCGGTGGATGAAGGCCAATCTTTCCGCCTTCACCTATAGAACGTTTCCGGGATCGATTTTCATCCCGGATAATACAACGCATTTTGCAACTGCAGAGACATCTCCGGGTCTTCCGTTGTGTAGACCTGGACGTTTTCTCCGCCGCACATGTTTTGCAGAATTGGCAACGCGTCCTCTTCTGCGCAGATCAAGGTGCTGCTCCGGCTTTGCAGGCACATCTCCACCACGTAGTAGAAAGCGGGGATCGCCAGCATTTCCGCCGTAACGCCGCCGATGAGAATCATCGTCCGCAAATCGACAGCACGACGAAGGGCTTGCACCGCCACGGTTTCGATAACTTCCGTCACCAGCACATGCTTGCTGCCCACGTTGACCGTGCAGGGGATGTCGTTATCTCTTTCCCCCGATGGTGCTTGCAGAACATGCAGCAACTGCCCTTTTATGCGTCCGCCGACTTCCAGCGGCATCAGCACATAGCCTGCCGGCGGAGTATCAAAAGCCATAGTGATTTCTAATGCTTTCTCGCAGGCACGTTCTCCAGTTAACGCAATGGCTTGCATGTTCAGCATCTCCTTTCTTTGTCTTTATTGTACCGTTTTTCAGTCAAAAAGTCAATGAAGATGCTGTATTTCGCCCAATAAAATGTCAGGCAGTCGGAGCTTTCGCCCCGCCTGCCTGCGCTCATTATTCTGCTGTGATAACTTGTGCCTCAGCCGTGAGCTTTTCGGGATGATTCATGATGTCCATGAACTCATCACCGGTGATGGTTTCCTTCTCGTACAGGTGCTTGGCCAGCGCATCCAGCAAGGGTCTGTTGGCACGCAAGAGTTCCAATGCCTTCTGATGCTCGGTCTTCACAACCTCCACAACCTGCTTATCAATCATGGTCTGCGTTTCCATGGAGCAAGCCAGAGAAGCATCGCCGCCCAGGTACTGGTTGGTCACGGTCTCCAGCGCCACCATGTCGAAATCATCGGACATGCCGTAGCGGGTGATCATGGCGCGGGCCAGCTTGGTAGCCTGCTCGATATCGTTGGAAGCGCCGGTGGTCACGGAGTTGAAGATCAATTCTTCTGCCGCACGGCCACCTGTCAAGGTAGCAATCTTGTTCACGATTTCTTCCTTAGACATCAGGTAGTGGTTGCCCTCGTCCACCTGCATGGTGTAGCCCAAGGCACCGGAGGTACGGGGAATGATGGTAATCTTCTGCACAGGGGCAGAATGATTCTGCAGAGCTGCCACCAGTGCGTGACCCACCTGGCGATAGCTGACGATGAGCTTTTCCTTGTCGGTGAGGATGGCGTTCTTCT
>CAVBFK010000033.1:0-2280 GCA_963594395.1 Lachnospiraceae bacterium | reverse complement strand
GTGGAGCTGAAGCCGACCGATCATCCCGAATCTCTGACGGGTGCTGAACTTGTGCAGATTGTCCGCGATGCGGGCATTGTGGGCATGGGCGGTGCTACGTTCCCCACGGCCGTGAAGATTTCTCCTTCCAAGGGGAAGACGATCGAAAAGCTGATCATCAACGGCGCAGAATGCGAACCGTATCTGACCGCTGACCATCGCCTGATGCTGGAAAAGGCCGATGCGATTATTGACGGCCTGCACCTGATGATGCTGGCACTGGACGTGAAGGAGACCATCATCGGCGTTGAAAACAACAAGCCCGATGCCATTGCTTCTCTGCGTTCTGCCGCGGCCAATGTGGAAGGCATCACGGTGAAGGCACTGCCTGTGCGCTATCCGCAGGGCGGTGAAAAGCAGCTGGTGTATGCGCTCACCAAGCGGAAGGTGCCTTGCGGCGGCCTGCCCCTGGATGTGGGTTGCGTGGTGGACAACGTGGGCACGATTTATGCCATCGATCAGGCCATCCGCAAGGGTATGCCCCTGATCCAGCGCGTGACCACGGTGGGCGGCCTGGTGAATAACCCCGGCAACTTCCTGGTGCGCATCGGCACGCCCATTGAAGCATTGATCGAAGCCTGCGGCGGCATGAAGGCCAATGTCAAGCAGCTGATTTCCGGCGGCCCCATGATGGGTATGGCCATCAGCCGCACCGACATCCCTGTAACCAAGGGCAGCTCCGGCATTCTGTGCCTGGGCGAGGAAGCCATGGAGCCTGAAGAAAGCGCCTGCATCCGTTGCGGCCGCTGCATCAAGGCTTGCCCCATGACGCTGACCCCCGCCCGTATCGACGCGGCGATCCGTGCCGGCAAGTATGAGCAGGCTGAGCAGTTCGGTGTGATGAACTGCATCGAGTGCGGTGCCTGCACCTATGTGTGCCCCGCAAAGCGGTGCCTGACGCAGTCTTGCCGTACGGGCAAGAAGGTTATCACGACCCGTCGCAAGCAGGCTCAGGCGGCGGCAGCAGCAAAGAAGGAGGGTTGACCCTATGCAGAAGTCTTTGGCAGTATCCTCCTCGCCGCATCTGCGCGCAAAAGCATCGACGAGACGGATTATGCAGGATGTGTGCATTGCCCTTGCACCTGCAGGCATTGCAAGCATCATTCTCTTTGGCTATCAGGCCGCTGTGTTGATCGCAGTTTCTGTGATCACCGCTGTGCTGGCTGAGTTCCTTTACGAAAAGCTTACCAAGCAGAAGTCCACCATTGGCGACTGGAGCGCTGTGGTCACGGGTCTGTTGCTGGCATACAACCTGCCGGCGACCGCACCGTGGTGGATTGCCATGATCGGCAGTCTGCTGGCTATCATCCTGGTGAAGCAGATTTTCGGCGGCATCGGCAGTAACTTCATGAACCCTGCTTTGGCCGCTCGTGCCATTCTGTTCATCAGCTGGAGCAGCATCATGGCAAGCTACCCCGCAACGAAGTACGCTGTGGATGCTACTTCTACGGCCACTCCTCTGGCTACCCTTGGCGGCGGCACGGTAGGGGACTTGAAGCTGATGGATCTGCTCCTGGGCAACTGCGGCGGCGTGCTGGGTGAAACCTGCAAGCTGGCCATCATTGCCGGCGGCATCTATCTGCTGGTTCGCGGCGTCATCGATTGGCGCATCCCGTTCTCCTTCATCGCAACGGTTTTCGTTTGCTATTTGCTGAAGGACGGCGCTGAGGTGGCTCTGTACCAGATCCTGTCCGGTGGCTTGATGCTGGGCGCCTTCTTCATGGCGACCGACTATGCTACCAGCCCTGTGACCAACGTGGGCAAGCTCATCATGGGCGTTGGCTGCGGCCTTCTGCTGTTCGTCATCCGTGCCTTTGCTTCCTATCCGGAAGGATGCAGCTTTGCCATCCTGTTCATGAACGTGGTAACGCCTACCATTGATAAGTTTACCATGCCGAAACCCTTTGGGGAGGTGAAGAAGCATGCCTAAGGAAAACAAGAGCTTCTTCAAGATCTTCTTGAACGGCTTGATTACCGAAAACCCCACCTTTGTGCTGATGCTGGGTATGTGCCCTACACTGGGCATTACGACGGCGGCATCCAGCGGCATTGGCATGGGTCTGGCCACCACCGCTGTGCTGGTGTGCTCCAACCTGTTCATTTCGCTTCTGCGCAATGTGATCTCCGATAAGATCCGCATCCCGGCCTTCGTGGTGGTCATCGCTTCCTTCGTGAGCATCGTTGAAATGCTGCTGAAGGCTTATCTGCCTGACCTGAGCCAGACGCTGGGTGTGTACCTGT
>CAVBFK010000032.1:0-14538 GCA_963594395.1 Lachnospiraceae bacterium | reverse complement strand
CCGCTGGAGCATTTAGGTTTAATCGTCGTTGACGAGGAGCACGAAAGCACCTACCGCAGTGACCATCATCCTCGATACGATGCCCGCGAGGTTGCCGCGTGGCGGTGCGAAGAGGAAGGCGCAACCCTCCTTCTGGCCAGCGCTACTCCCAGTATTCTTTCCTTTGCCATGGCGCGCCGCGGGGATTATACCCTGCTGGAAATGCCCCACCGGGTGGGCGGACGCCCCATGCCGGAGGTGCATCTGGTGGACATGCGCAAGGAGCTGGAAATGGGCAACCGCTCCATGTTCTCCTCTGCCCTGCAACAGGCACTGAGGAACTGCATTCAGCGCGGCGAACAGGCCATGCTGCTGATGAATCGGCGAGGCTATAACTCTTTCATCAGCTGCCGCAGTTGTGGTCACGTTATGAAGTGCCCCAACTGTGATGTATCCATGACCTACCATATCAATGGCGGAGACGGTCAGCTCCACTGCCACTACTGCGGCAATGTGGAAGACGTGCCTACCTCCTGCCCCGAATGCGGGAGCAAATACATCCGCTATTTCGGCGCCGGCACCCAGAAGGTCGAGGATGAACTGCACAAGCTATTGCCCGGCATTGCCGTGGGACGAATGGACATTGACACCACCTCCGGCAAGGATGGTCACCAGAAAATTCTGGACGAGTTCCGCTCCGGCAGAACGCAGATTCTGGTGGGCACGCAGATGATCGCTAAGGGGCTGGACTTTCCCAAGGTCACCTTGGTGGGCGTCATTGCCGCCGACATGACGCTGAATCTGCCCGACTACCGCTCCCGCGAGCGAACATTTCAGCTATTGACCCAGGTAGCAGGACGGGCAGGACGCGGCACCACCCCGGGGCAGGTGTTCATTCAGACCTACAAACCGGAGGATCCGACCATCCGCTTTGCCGCGGCGCAGGACTACCGAGCCTTCTTTGAATCGGAGTTCGAGCACCGCCGCAAAGGGCTTTATCCCCCCTTCACCATTATGGCGCGGGTGCTGGTGGAATCTCCCGTAGGCGACACCGCCAAAACCTGCACGGAAGGCATCTATCAGCAATGCCAGACGCTTTTGGAAACCCATCCCCTGTGGAAGAAACGGGTACTGATGATGGTGATGAATCAGCCCTCGGTAACCTTTCTCCGTGGCAAATTCCGCTATCAGGTGCTGATGAAACTGCTGGTACATCCTCACACGGAAGAATTTGTGGCCGCAGTGACGGCGCTGACCCGTGAGGAGTACCCGGGCGCAGACACCTACTTTGAATACAATCCTACCAACATGATGTGAAAAGAGGCAACCTACCATGGCAATTCGCAAAATCGTAACCCTTGGAGACGACACCCTGCGCAAGAACTGCAAGAAGCAGGAGAAGTTTGACCTTCGCCTGTGGACGCTTTTGAAGGACATGGCCGACACCATGTACAAGGCTGACGGTGTGGGTCTGGCCGCCCCGCAGGTGGGCATTCTCCGCCGCGTGGTGGTCATTGACGTAGGCGACGGACTGGTGGAGCTGGTGAACCCTGAAATCATCGCTTCCTCCGGCAAGCAGTGCGGACGTGAAGGCTGCCTAAGTCTGCCCGGCCGTCAGGCCATTGTGACCCGCCCCAACCGTGTGACGGTGCGTGCCCAGGATCGCCGCGGCCGCTTCTTCGAGTTTGATGCGGAGGAGCTCTTCGCCCGCGCCGTGTGCCACGAGCTGGATCACCTGGACGGCGTGCTGTACATCGACCGCATGGACCGTGAGCTGACCCCTGAAGAAATTGAGGGTCACGTACCGGAAGATGACCTGCAAGAGGAGAATGAGGAAGCGTGAAGATTGTTTTCATGGGAACACCCGAATTTGCCGTACCCAGCCTTGCCGCCCTGTGCGATGCCGGATATGACGTCATCGGTGTCTATACCCAGCCTGACCGTCCGAAGGGACGGGGCAATAAGCTGACGCCCTCCCCGGTGAAGGCAGAGGCGTTGCGCCGCGGCATTCCGGTGTATCAGCCCCAGCGCATCCGCAAGGAAAGTGTGGAAGAGCTGAAAGCCCTGGCGCCTGACCTGTGCGTCACCGCGGCTTTCGGGCAGATTCTGTCCCAGGAATTGCTGGACATTCCGCCCATGGGCAACATCAACGTGCATGCCTCCCTCCTGCCACGCCACCGCGGCAGTGCCCCCATCGCCTGGGGCATTCTGCAAGGGGATGAGAAGGCCGGCATTTCCACAATGATGATGGATCGCGGCGTGGACACCGGCGACATTCTCCTGCAGCGAAGCGTTGACATCGGTGCCCAGGAAACCTGCGGCGAGCTGACCGAGCGCCTTTCCCACGTGGGTGCAGACCTGCTGCTGGAGACCATCCACGCCCTGGAAAACGGCACCCTGAAGCGCATTCCCCAGGACGAAAGCCAAATGACCTATGATCCCAAACTGACCAAGGAAATGGGCATGGTTGACTGGACGCTGAGCGCCGAAGAGATTGTGCACCGCATCCACGGCCTGAATCCCTGGCCTGCCGCCTCCACCGCATGGGAAGGCGGTCGGCTGAAGCTACTAAAGGCCGAAGTCACCGAGGGACACGGCACGGCGGGAGAAATTCTCATATCCGATGCCAAGGCCGGTTTGGTCATTGCCTGCGGGAAGGATGCCGTGCGCATTCTGACCCTGCAAGCCCCCGGCGGAAAAACCATGAGCAGTAAAGATTATCTCCGCGGCCACCCCATGGCGGCAGGCACGGTGTTGAAAGAGGAAGAAGCATGAACAATGATCGTCGTCCCGGTGGAGACAAGCCGGGTTTCAATCGTGCAGGAAGTCCCGCCGGTGGGAGAAAGTCTATGAATCAGCAAGCAGGTGGCTACCGTGGTGGGGATCACACCCCAAATCGTGGTGGTAACACCCCTGCATCCCGCACCTTTGGTGGGAATCAGAACCGTCATTTCAGCAGTAAGCCTGCCTTCGGTGGGGAAAATCGGCAGGAGCGTGGGGAAAGCGGCTATCGTGGAAACGCAGATCGCCGTCCCGTGGGAAATCGGGTTGGAAGTGGGAATCGTGCACCCATGGCATCCCAGAATCGTTCTTTCGGTGGGGATCGTGTGAGCCGTACGCCGCAAAATCGTCCCATGAGTGGAGTTTCTGCTGATCATGCGCCGCAAAATCGCCCTGCCGGTGGGAATCGCATGGATCGTCCCATGCAGAGCCGCCCCATGGGTGGGGATCGCCGTCCTGCCCAGGATCGTCCTTTTCATGGAGATCGCCCTTTCCGCGGAGATCGTCCCCAGGGTCGTCCCTTCCGCAATGACCGTCCTGCCGTAGCACCTGCCAAGCCCCTGCCTGACGGATTGGCCGCCCGTCGTGTGGCGCTGGCCGTTATCCGTGACGTGACCGAGGAAGGTGCCTATGCATCCCTGTCCCTGGATGAGCATCTGACCAAGAGCGGCCTGTCCCCAGCGGATCGCCGTCTTGCCTCCCGCCTGGCTTACGATACCCTGGAGCATCAGCTGAAGCTGGACTGGGCACTGAATCAGATCATGGCTCGCCCCGATACGGACATCAAGCTGCGGAATGTTCTGCGCCTGGGTGCCTGCCAGATTCTGCTGGAGGATCGCATTCCCGAAAGTGCCGCCACCAACACGTCTGTGAACCTGTGCCGTGAAATCGGCCTGGATGGCCTGGCCGGCGTGTGCAACGGCATCCTGCGGAACCTGGTTCGCAAAAAGGATGAATTGGTATGGCCCGATGACGCGGAAGATCCCGTGAAGGCGTGCTCTATCCGCTACTCGGTGCCTGAATGGCTGGTACGCCGGCTGGATGAAGACTGGGGCATGGAAACCGCCGATGCCATCATGGCCTGCCACGCGCAGGAAAGCATCACCGTCCGTCCCAACCTGACCCGGCTGGATGATGCCGCCTTTGAAAACCTGCTGAACAAGAAGGTTTGGGAGCATGAGAAGGCAAGTCTGCCCCATGCTTACCACATCCGCAACATGGCCGACATTGGTCAGGATTCCGACTTCCTGGGCGGCCTGTTCAGCATTCAGGGTGAAAGCAGCATGATGGCTTGCCTGGCGCTGGATCCCAAGCGCGGCAGTCAGGTGCTGGATGCCTGTGCTGCCCCCGGCGGCAAAGCTTGCTTCCTGGCAGAAATGATGGGCGGTTCCGGCCGCGTACAGGCCTGGGAACTGCATGACCACCGCACCAAACTTATTGCCGCCCAGGCCAAGCGTCTGGGGCTGGAGAACGTGCGTCCCATTACCCGCGACGCCTCTGTCCTTCGTCCCGAAATGGCCTCCACCATGGATTATGTTCTGCTGGATGCCCCCTGCACGGGTCTCGGCACCATGGCAGACAAGCCCGACGTCAAGTATCGCGTCACCGAAGAAAGCTCCGCTGAGCTGGTGGCTCTGCAGTCCAAACTGCTGGATGCCCTGTGCACCACCGTCAAGCCCGGCGGCGTCATGGTCTACTCCACTTGCTCCATCATGAAAGCAGAAAATGAGGAGCAGATCGCCGCTTTCCTGGATCGTCATCCTGATTTCCATCTGGAGCCCCTGCCCCCGACCATTCCCGAGCGCTTCCGCGTGCATGAGGATGTGGGCTTGCAGCTGCTGCCCGGCCGGGATGAAGGCGTCAGCGGCTTCTACATCGCCCGTCTTCGGAGGTCCCGCGCATGACCGAGCTAACCGGCATGAATCCGCAGGAGCTCACTGACTGGTGCAAAGCGCAGGGTCTGCCCGCCTTCCGCGGCAAGCAGATTTTCCGCTGGATTCACCAAAGTGCGGACTTCGATGAGATGACCAATCTTCCCCTTGCCCTGCGGGAAACCCTGAAGCAGACGGCCATCGCCCAGCCTGTGCACATCCTGGAGAAGCGTCAGAGCGCCATTGACGACACGGTGAAGTTTCTCTTCGGCCTTAAGGACGGCAACTGCGTGGAAGGGGTGCTGATGCACTACCATCACGGGTACACCCTGTGCATCTCCACCCAGGTGGGTTGCCGCATGGGATGCACCTTCTGCGCCAGCACGCTGGAGGGCTGTGTCCGCTCCCTCACCAGCGGCGAAATGCTGGGAGAAATTCTGTGCGCCAACCGCTTCCTTGCGGGGAAGGATCGGGTGCACAACGTGGTGCTGATGGGCAGCGGCGAACCCCTGGACAATTACGACAACGTCATGAAATTCCTTCGTCTGCTCCGGGAACCTGACGGCGTGAACATCGGCCTCAGAAACGTTTCCCTGTCCACCTGCGGCATTGTGCCGCGGATGTACGACCTGGCAGAGGAAGATCTACCCGTAACCCTGAGCGTATCGCTCCACGCCCCCAATGATGAAATCCGCCGCCAGACCATGCCCATTGCCAAGAAGTATGCCATGGCGGATATTCTGGATGCCTGCCGCAACTATATTAAGAAGACCGGCCGGCGGGTCATCTTTGAATATGCCTTGGTGGGCAACGTTAACTGTGAGGACTGCCATGCAGAAGAGCTGGCCTCCAAACTGCGGGGCATGCAGTGCCACGTGAATCTGATTCCCCTGAACGTTGTGGAAGAACGCCACCTGAAAGGCGTGACGGAGCAGACGGTTCGCCGCTTTACCGAAAAGCTGGAGAGCCTGCACATTTCCGTAACCCGCCGCAGGGAAATGGGTGACGACATCGAGGGTGCCTGCGGGCAGCTGCGCCGCAAAACCCTTCAAAACATGGAGAATGAATCATGAGCCGTAAATTTCGCTTCACCGGTGAATGCTTCGAGGCGCTGAAGGCGCTGTATGCTCAGCTGAGCGGCAAAAGCAAGGGTCATATTCTCATTGAGGATCCGAACCCGAAGAAAAAGCCTGCCCCCGTTGAGCAGAAAGCAGAACCTGCCCCCGAAAAGGAACCCGTGCAGGAAGAAAAGAAGGAACCCGTGAACCCGCTGGAAGTCACCGAAGGGAAGACCCTGACCGTGACCCGCACCAACATCGGCAAGGTGCGCACCAGCAACCAGGATGCCGTCATTGACAGCTGGCCCCTTCTGGGCGTGGCAGACGGCATGGGCGGTCACCAGGGCGGCGAGGTTGCATCTTCCTCCACACGGGATCTGCTTGTGCAGCAGCTGAAGGGCAAGACCCCGGAGGCAACCATGCTCCGCAATGCCATCACCGCGGTGAATCGTCGGCTGTTTATCCGCCAGCAGGAAGACAAGGATCTTTCCGGCATGGGCACCACCCTGACCGTTATGTGGGTGGGCAAGGAAAAAATCTACGTCGGCCATGTGGGCGACAGCCGCGCCTATCGCTTCCGTGACGGAGAGCTCACGCAGATCACCTCGGATCACTCCATGGTGGCGGAAATGGTACGCGAAGGGGTGCTGACCCTGGAGCAGGCCGCCTGTCATCCCATGCGGAATGTGATTACCCGCGCGGTAGGCACGGAGGAAGGCATTGACGCAGACATCCTCACCGAGGAGCGGAAGCGCGGTGATGTGTGGCTCATTTGCTCCGACGGTCTCCACGGCATGGCAGGCGACGCCAAAATGGCAGAAATCCTGCGGGTGAATCCGCCGGAAGCGGCGGCCGACCTGCTGGTGGAAGCCGCCATGGATGCCGGCGGACGGGATAATATCTCCCTGACACTCTTTGTAGATGGGGAGGATCCCGAATGAGCGAAAAAATCCTAGCAGATCGTTATAAGCTGGTGGAACAGATCGGCATGGGCGGCATGGCCATTGTGTACCGGGCTATTGATATGCGCACCGGGCACAACGTGGCCATCAAGGTGCTCCGGCCGGAGTTCAACCAGGATGCAGAATTTGTCGGACGTTTTCAGCGTGAGGCAGAAGCCGCCAGCAAAATGACCCACCACAACATTGTGAATCTGCTGGATGTGGGCATGGACGGCAACAACCGCTACCTGGTGATGGAATATGTGCAGGGCAAGACCCTGAAGCAGCTGATTCAGGAAAAGGGTCGGCTGAATCCCCTGGTGGCGGCGCAGATTACCATTCGTATTCTTTCCGCCCTGCAGCACGCCCACGAAAACGGCATTATTCACCGCGACATCAAGCCGCAAAATATCCTCGTCCACTCTGATGGGCACATTAAGGTTTCTGACTTCGGCATTGCCCGCATGGCCAACAGCTCCACCCTTTCCAAGGGGGACAACGTCATGGGTTCGGTGCACTATTTCAGTCCCGAACAGGCCAGCGGTCACACGGCCGATGTAACCAGTGATATTTACAGCGTCGGCGTTGTGCTCTACGAAATGCTGACAGGGCGCGTCCCCTTTGACGGTGACAGCCCCGTGGCCATTGCCATGCAGCACCTGCACAATGAACCAACGCCCATTGCCAGCCTGGCGCCGGATGTACCGCCTGCCATTATCCATGTGTGCATGATGGCCATGGAGAAGAATCCCCGCCACCGCTACCAAAGCGCCGTGCAAATGGCCACCGAACTGCGGAAGGCTGTGGACGGGCGAACGGGGCAAATGCAGCCCCGCATGGTGGAGAACCTGCCGCCCAATCCTCAACAGCCTTATGCGACAGCGACGCCTGTACGCCAGCCGTCCGGCCCCGTCCGCATCACCAATACCACACGCACCCCGGCAACAAAACGCAAATATTCCGGTCAGCATGTTTCCCCCTTGTGGTGGTTGATTACCCTGCTGGTGGCTGGGCTGGTATTCTACGGGCTGTACCTGGGCGGCGTAGAAATCTACGACCGCGTGGTAAACACGGTAACCGTGCCTGACATGGTCGGCACCGATCAGGCCACTGCTACGCGCACGGCCTCCCGCTATGGACTGAACGTGGAGATTGTGGAAGTCAACCACGCCACCGTTGCCGCAGGCACGGTCATTATGCAAGCCCCGGAAGCAGAGACATCCCTGCGAAAAGGTGACACGGTCATTCTGACCATCTCCAAAGGACCGTCTGCCCAGATGGTTCCCAGCGTCGTCGGCTCTACGGTGGATGAGGCCATCGCCCAGCTACAAACCCCGGGACTGGTGCTGGCCGTTACCCAGCGAGCGGTTTCCGCTGACGTGGCAGAAGGCATAATCATCTCCCAGATTCCCGATGCCGGCACCCAGTGCCAGGCAGGCGACACGGTGCAGGTCGTTGTTTCCGGCGGATGCGCCTACGTGCCGAACCTTAGCGAGAAAACGCTGGAAGAAGCAACGGATCTGCTGACCTCCAGCAATCTGACCCTGAACGCTAACCTGCAGTACCAGGAGACCAATGACGCCAGCCTCCACGGCACGGTAGCCCTTCAGTCTCCCGCCGCAGGGACCCAGGTGATTCTCGGCACGGCGGTAACGCTGACCATCTATCGGGTGCCCAGTCTGACCCACACGGCCACCGTCACCCTGGAACTCAGCAGCAGTACCTCGGCTATTTCCGTGCGCGTCACCCTGGTGGAAGACGGTGCAGAAACCACCATGTGGGAAAGCACGTCTTACCCTGCCACAGAAACCCGCCAGCCCACGGTTGAGCTCACTGCCAAGGAGGCCGGCACCTACGACTACCGCGTTTACATTGACGGCAAATTTGCCTATCAAAAAAAGGTGACCATGGAATGAGTGAACAAGAGCAAGCCTTGCAGCACGGCACACTGATCCGCGGCATGGGCGGTTTCTACACCGTCTATGGGGAGGACGGCGAAAGCTACACCCTGCGCTGCAAGAAAAAATTCCGCCACCAGCACATTTCTCCCCTTGTGGGAGATGAAGTGCTCTTCTCCCCCGGTGAAGGAGAGGAGCACGGCTGGCTGGAAGAGATCCTTCCCCGAAAGACGGAGTGCATCCGTCCCCCGGTTGCCAACGTATCCCTGCTGCTGATCGTCCTCTGCCCCACCCCTGCGCCGGACTTTCTGCTGGTTGATCGGCTGATGGTGCGTGCCCGCCGCCAAGGCATGAAGATGCTTCTGGTGGTCACCAAGGGGGATCTGGGCAGTGACCTACCGGAGCAGGTGCGCAAGCAATACGCCGGCAGCGGTGCCGATGTCTACGCGGTATGCTCGGAAACCGGTGAAGGGCTGGATGCCCTCAAGCAGGCCATGGCCGGCGAATTGTGCTGCATGGCCGGTCAATCCGGCGTCGGAAAGTCTACCCTGCTGAACGCGCTCCTGGGCGTACAGCAGGAAACAGGCGAAATCAGTCAGAAAATCCAGCGGGGCAAGAACACCACCCGTCACGCAGAACTGCTGATGAAGGACGGCATCCGCGTGCTGGACACGGCAGGTTTCAGTCTGCTGGAGCTGGAAAGCGGCATGGATCCCATTACCCTGAAGGACGAATATCCCGAATTTGCCGAGTACGAAGGCACCTGTCGCTTCACGCCCTGCTATCACGACCGTGAGCCCGGATGTGCCGTAACCGCCGCCTGTGAGGAAGGCAAGATTAATCCTGAACGGCTGAGCCGTTACCGCCAACTGCTTGGAGAAGTGCGAGATGCATGGAGGGGACGCTATGATTAAGGTTGCACCGTCGATTCTTGCTGCCGATCCCTTGCGCATGGGGGAAGAAGTCCGCCGCATGATGGATGCGGGCTGTGACTGGCTCCATGTGGACATCATGGATGGACACTTTGTACCGAACCTAAGCTTCAGCCCTGCCCTGGTGAATGCATTGAAGCCTGTGTCTACCGTGCCCCTGGATGTACATCTGATGATGGATGAGCCCGGCAAGTATGCCGAGGCCTTTATCAAAAGCGGCGCCGACATTCTGACGGTGCATGCCGAGATTACGGAAGATCTGCCGTCCCTGCTCAAGCACATCCGTGCCCTGGGCGCCAAGGCTTCCCTTGCCCTGAAGCCTGCCACTACCGTGGCAAGCATCCGCAACCTTCTGCCCCTATGCGACATGGTGCTGGTGATGACGGTGGAACCCGGCTTCGGTGGTCAATCTTTCCGCGAGGAATGCACGGATAAGATTGCGGAGCTTCGGCAGTTGGGCTACACAGGTCTCATCGAAGCTGACGGCGGCGTGTCACTGAACAATCTTCCCCTGCTGAAGTCCAAAGGTCTGGATGTGGCCGTGATGGGCACCGCCCTCTACCGCAGTGCTTCTCCCAAGGAAGACATCGCCCAAATTCACAGCCTGTAATAGTCGCTCATAAGCATAGAAAAGGGAGCCGATGGTGAAATCACTCATCATCGGCTCCCTTTGTTTTATTACGCGTCAACCCATGCAAACACACGCCGCTTGCCGGAAGCATCCGTAATGGAGATGGCAGGGACGCCTTCCCCTTCGGGGACGATGCCCCATGCCGGCAAGTCGGGACTCTGATGGGAACGGAGCAGATTTTCCTCTGTATAGAAGACGCCATCCTTCACCCGGCCCACGCGCCACTGCTCAACAATCCCCAACGGATCAGCAAGCTGTGGAAAATCACCTGCCGCGTGGAAAGACATGAGCGTCATCACGCCGCGCTCCTTCTCGAAAGCGGCTTCCACCGTGGCATCATCCACCGTGCATTCGCTGGCAACGGTATAGTCATTATTCCGCAGGCGGGATGTGCTAATCTCCAGCGCCGCGCCGTTGCCGTCAATGCCCAGGAAACGGCAACCGATTGCATTGGCCGCCTCCAAAGTGGTACCGCTTCCGCAACACAAGTCCACCACCAAATCTCCCGGCACCGTGACCGGCAGCAAAATGCGCTCCAGCAGTTTTCGCGGTTTTTGGGTGGCATAGCCGGTACGCTCGGGGTCCTTCTGCTGAAGATGGCTGATGTCCGTCCACACGTCCCCGGGGTACACGGGTTCATCGTCGTAGTAGCGGTACACCTTGCCGCCGCTCTTGATGCTCCGATAGGCGCGGCCGTGCTCGTCCACCTCACGGCGCATGTGATTCTTGCGGTTATTCTGCCGATCCAGCCCCACGCGGGTAATATCAAAGCGAATATCCCGACTTCTGGCGTACAGCAGGATGGTGTCATGCTTGCGACTGAAGCACTTGACGGATCTTCCGCCTGTTTCATAGGCCCAGACGATTTCGTTCATGAACATCTTCTCGCCGAAGACGTTATCACAGAGGATGCGGCCATAGGGGGCGGCATGCCAATCCAGATGGAGGGCAAACATGCCGGTGGGCGCAAGGAGCATTTTCGCCTGGTCGCACAAGCGGCGCAGGAAATCCAGATAGCTTTCCCGGCTGGGGAACTTATCCGAATAGGCAGGCAGCTGGATGGTCGGATTGCCTTTTTTCCAGCCTTCTTCGCCGACAGGACGGCGGCAGACGTACTTTTCACCCGTCATGAACGGCGGATCGATATACACGCACTGCGCCTGACCGCGCCATTTGGTGAGATCCGCATAGGCGCTGTCTCCCTGAAGAAGCAGATTTTCACCTTTTCCGATGATCTCGCGGCTGACCGATATCGCCTTGAACAAGTTATTTCCCCCTTATCCGCCGTCTCAGCTCTGTCAGTTCATCCTGAATTTCTGTCAACCGCTGAAGCATTTCGCGTTGTTCTTGATCCTGCAGAAGAATCTCACCCGCACGCCGCACCGCAGAAACAAATTCTTGATCCATGGCGGCCTTGCCCTGTTTTGATAGAGGACAAACGGCGCGTGCCCGTGCATCTGTCGCCACGCGGATCTGATTTTCGCGGATCACCGGCAACAGCGGAAAGATGCGGCAGGAAAGCGGGCGATTGGAACGGTCACAATGACCCGGGCACATAACCAGCCAGCCATGCTTCGTTTCCGTCAGCGTCCACCCTTCAAGGCCAACATAGGTGTCCTCTTCCCCCGGGAAAAGGAGCATCCCCGTCGTTTCGCCCTCCAAAGAGCGGCAGCAAGCGCCTCCGCAGAGGGCGCCGCAGTCTGACTTCAACGGAGTCAGATTTTCCAGCATGTCTCTGGCTTCATCGATGACCATTTTCTTCACCTCATGTTCCCATTGTACCGCATTTTCCCTGCTATTGCAAAGGCTTTTCGCCAAGAAAAAGCGACCCCTATGCTTTTGGCATAGGAGTCGCTCTTTTGTTTCTGTGATGCTCCCAAAGGAGCGCGTCATCAGAACTTCAGCGGGTTCACACGCACAGACGGACCCATGGTGCTCGACAGATACAGGGAGCGCACATAGGTGCCCTTTGCAGCGGCGGGCTTCGCCTTGTTGATGGCGTCCATCAAAGCCTTCAGGTTCTCGGACAGCTTTTCAGTGCCGAAGGAAACCTTGCCGATGGGGCAGTGGACGATAGCGGTCTTGTCCAGACGGTACTCCACTTTACCAGCTTTGATCTCGTGCACGGCCTTGGTCACGTCCATGGTGACGGTGCCGCTCTTGGGGTTAGGCATCAAGCCCTTCGGGCCCAGGATACGACCGATACGGCCGATCAGACCCATCATGTCAGGGGTAGCTACGCAGACATCAAAGTCGAACCAGTTTTCCTGCTGGATCTTGGCGATCATGTCTTCTGCACCGACGAAATCGGCACCGGCAGCCTCAGCTTCCTTAGCCTTTTCACCCTTAGCAATGACCAGCACGCGGATGTTGCGGCCAGTGCCATGAGGCAGAACCACGGCGCCACGGACCTGCTGGTCAGCGTGACGGGGGTCAACGCCCAGACGGATGGAGATTTCCACCGTCTCGTCGAACTTGGCCTTGCCGGTCTTCACAACCAGGTCGCAGGCCTCGTCAGGATCATACTGGGTGAGATGGTCGATCAGCTTTACGCTGTCTTCATACTTCTTACCATGCTTCATGTTTTCTTCCTCCCATGTGGTATTAACGGCGCTATGTCCTCCCACATTGATCAAGGGGCCAAGCCCCACAGGGTCTTATTCCTCCACGGTGACGCCCATGCTGCGGGCAGTGCCGGCTACCATGCTCATGGCAGCCTCAATGCTGGCGGCGTTCAGGTCGGGCATCTTGGTGGTGGCAATCTCGCGGACTTGCTCCTTGGTCAGCTTACCAACCTTGTCGCGGTTGGGGCGGGCGCTGGCAGTTTCCATGTTCAGGGCCTTCTTAATCAGCACCGGGACCGGGGGGGTCTTGGTGACGAAGGTGAAGGTACGGTCAGAGTACACGGTGATGACGACAGGGATCACCAGGCCTGCCTGCTTGGCAGTGCGCTCGTTGAACTCCTTGCAGAAACCGGGGATGTTCACGCCATGCTGGCCCAGAGCAGGACCAATAGGCGGAGCGGGCGTAGCCTTGGCAGCCTGCACCTGCAGCTTGATGTACGCAGAAACTTTCTTGGCCATGGTTATGGCACCTCCTAAAAATGTGGTCACGCGGAAGCGTTGCAACTTCCTCCCACGTCACATCCGTACAAAACGGATGCCAGAAAAGCGGATTGCTCCGCCTGCCTCGCCGCACTTTCGCACGGCGGAAGAGCCTTTGAACAAAGCGGATAAAGGAACGTGAGCGTTACTCAGCCTTCTTGACCTGCGTCAGATCCAGCTCAGCAGGGGTAGCCCGGCCGAACATCTGCACACTGACCTTGATCTTACCGCGCACGGTATCGATATCCTCGACAACACCCTGCTGATTCTCCATGGAGCCAGACAGAATGTCCACCGTGTCGCCAATGGCAATGTCGTACTCCACGCCGCTGGGGGTGGGGTTCAGCATCATATCCACTTCTGCTTCCGTGAGGGCGACAGGCTTGCTGTCAGGGCCCACAAAGCCGGTGACACCGCGGGTGTTGCGCACCACGTACCAGCTTTCGCTGGTCTCGATCATGTGCACAAGCACGTAGCCAGGATACACCTTGCGCTGGGTCTTGACACGCTTGCCGTTCCGAATCTCAATGACGTCTTCCACAGGAACACGCACATCGAAGATCAGCTTCTGCATAGCCTCGTTGTTTTCAACGGACTTTTCCAGTGTGTCCTTGACCTTGTTCTCATAGCCCGAGTAGGTATGCACAACATACCAGCAGGCCTCGTTGGATCTTTCGCTCATGGTTCTTTTCTCCTATTATACCGGATCAGACCAGCAGCCGGATCAGCGCGGATGCACCCATATCCAGCAAACCAATCACGATGCTCATGAAGAGCATGAACACCAGCACGACCAAAGAATATACCCACAGCTTGCGCTTGGTCGGCCAGGTCACCTTCTTGAGCTCATACCACATGTTCTTGAAGGGTGTAGCGATCCGGGAAGGAAGCCGCTTGCACCATGCGACAAACTTGTTGCCCTTGGTGTCAGCCTGCTTTGCAGGAGCCTTCTTCTCCTGTTCGGCGACCGCCTTTTTCTCCTCAGCCATTTCTTTCACATCCTCACGCTGTCGTTGGGGGAAATTACTTCGTCTCGCGATGAGCGGTGTGCTTCTTGCAGAAAGGGCAATACTTCATGAGCTCAATGCGATCCGGGGTGTTCTTCTTATTCTTCATGTTGTTGTAGTTGCGCTGCTTGCACTCCGTGCAGGCCAGGCAAACCTTGGTACGAGCGGCATTTGCCACTTTGGACACCTCCTGCTAAGCATTGTGTCGGTTATCATGAAAATGATGACCGTATGAACCTGCCTCTTGAGGAGCGGTTGCCCGCCCCTCAAGAGAATCAGGGATTACTCGATAACCTTTGCCACAACGCCGGAACCAACCGTGCGGCCACCCTCGCG
>CAVBFK010000031.1:0-12197 GCA_963594395.1 Lachnospiraceae bacterium | reverse complement strand
TGCTTGCATCCCGCCTTCCCGCCCTGTATAATAAAGGCAATCATCACTGCAAGGGAGACACCGCTATGAAAGAACCTCTCCGCCCGGGGCTGTATGAGCAGGTCATCAATGAAGACTGGAAGGAGGCCCTGTCGGACGTGCCGGAAAACCGCAAGGCCGTTGCGCCGATTGATGAGGCCGAGGCCTCCAAGGTGCTGACGCAGTACCTGGCCGACGTTGTGCAAAAAGGGCTGGAGCGGGTGCGGGATCTCAGCGGAGACATCAACCGTCAAGTAGCCCTGGCCAACCGCATTGTGTCCGTCATCGGGAAGGAAACCGGGGAAGAGGACTTCAGCGGCATGGCGGTAGAGGAGCAGGCACAGCAGTTGCTGGCGCTTCTGAAAGAAAATGATCCGCATTTGGTGCTGAACAAAACCGCCGCTTCCGTCATCCGCCCCGAAACCTCCCTGGCACAGAGTTCCCTGTTCACAGGCGCGGTGCACGAACCGAAGATGGTCACGGAGCTGAAGAAAGAAATCGCCTCTGCCGACCAAATCGACATGCTGGTTTCCTTCATCAAATGGACGGGGCTGAGAAAAATCTTCCCTGAGCTGAAAGAATTCACCGAGCGCGGCGGCAGGCTTCGGGTCATTACCACCTCCTACATGGGTGCAACCGACGTCCGCGCCGTGGAGGAGCTTCGCCGCCTGACCAACACCCAGGTGAAAATCAGCTACGACACCAAAACCACCCGTCTGCACGCCAAGGCCTATATCTTCTGCCGTGATACGGGATTTACGACGGCTTACGTGGGTTCGTCCAACCTGTCCAACGCTGCCATTACCGACGGGCTGGAGTGGAACGTGAAGGTCACCAAGAAGGACTTACCTGAGACCATCGACAAAATCAACGCGACCTTTGAAACCTACTGGAATTACCGCGAGTTTGTGCTGTATACCGAGGATCAGCAACTGCGTCTGGCGCATGCCTTGAAGCAGGAAAAATATCTCGGTTCCAACGCGCCTGACCGCTACGTGATGGACATTCTGCCCTATGCCTATCAGCAGGAAATCTTGGACAAGCTGGAAGCAGAGCGCACCGTGCAGGGCTGTTACCGCAACCTGGTGGTAGCGGCCACCGGCACAGGAAAAACCGTCATTTCCGCCTTGGATTACAGGCGTTTTGCCAAAAAGCAAAAAGGCAAATGCCGCCTGCTGTTTGTTGCCCATCGGGAAGAAATTCTGAGGCAAAGCCTGAGCACCTTCCGCGCCGTAATGAAGGATGCCAATTTCGGCGAGCTGTTCGTTGGCAACTATCGGCCGGAAAACAGCGATCATCTCTTCATGTCCATTCAAACCTTCAACAGCCAGAACTTTGCCGCCCGCATGGCGCCGGATTATTTCGACTACATCGTAGTGGACGAATTCCATCACGCGGCGGCGCCCACCTATCAGCAACTGCTGAATCACTATCAGCCGAAGATTCTGCTGGGGCTCACCGCCACCCCGGAGCGCATGGACGGCAAAAGCATTCTGTCCTACTTTCATGACCGCATTGCGGCGGAAATCCGTCTGCCGGAAGCCATTGAGCGCAGGTTGCTTTGCCCCTTCCAGTATTTCGGCGTAACGGACACCATTGACCTGAGCGAATTGCGTTGGGTTCGCGGCGGCTATGACAAGGACGAGCTAAGCCGTGTCTATGCCCTAAGCGGCTCTGTTGCCCAAAAACGTGCCGACCATGTGGTATCTTCCCTGCTGAAGTACGTGACCGATCTGGACGACGTGAAGGGCCTAGGCTTCTGCGTTTCCGTCGATCATGCCAAATTCATGGCAGACTACTTCAATGAGCACAACATTCCTGCCATGTTTCTTACAGGCCGTTCTTCCGACGAGGAGCGAAAGAACGCCAAGAGCCGCTTGGTCAAGGGTGAGGTTCGGTTCATTTTTGTGGTTGACCTGTATAACGAGGGCGTGGACATTCCCGAGGTCAACACGGTGCTTTTCCTGCGTCCCACCGAATCTCTAACGGTGTTTCTGCAACAGCTCGGCCGCGGATTGCGCATCAGTGAGGGGAAAGACTGCCTAACCGTGCTGGACTTCATCGGCCAGAGCAACAAGCACTATCGCTTCGAGGAAAAGTTTGCGGCGCTTCTGTCCAACACCACCCGCGGTGTCAGCCGGGAAATCAAGGATGGCTTTGTTTCCGTGCCCAAAGGGTGCTACATCCAGCTGGAAAAGCAGGCCGCCAAGATCGTGCTGGATAACATCCGCGCCTCCTACGGCAACGCCTCTGCCCTGGTGAACCGCGCCGCATCCTTCACGG
The DNA here is from genome assembly GCA_963594395.1 of Lachnospiraceae bacterium. Lineage (GTDB taxonomy): Bacteria > Bacillota > Clostridia > Christensenellales > Aristaeellaceae > CAKUFA01. The sequence continues at coordinate 9,896 of CAVBFK010000031.1, read as the reverse complement.
AGGACAGCGGTCTGCCCCTTACCTTGGCCAATTTTCTGGACTATCATCACCTTGATCCCCGCGGCCTGTACAAATACACCACCTTTGCACGGCTGTGCTACCGGGCAGACCAGCGGGAGGATTTCACCGAGCCCATGGAAGAAATACTGAGCAAGGCTTTGCCACGGTTTGCGGTGGCAGATTCCCGCCGCTTGATCTCCTTCCTGCTCCGCGTTCTTCCTCATCTGCCGGCGCTGGACGTTTTCGCCTTGACCCCTGCAGAGGAGCGAATGATGCAAATGTTCTACGTCACCGTGTGGGGCAAGGCCGTGGAAGACTGGCAGGACGCAGAGGTTCGCCGCAACCTGCAGGCACTCTCCGAAAGCCCCGTCATGCTGGACGAGTTGCAATCCCTCCTCCGCTACCAGTTCAACCGCATTGACTTCATTGACCAAGCGGTGGACGTGGGCTTTGACTGTCCGCTGGATCTTCACTGCACCTACACCCGCGACCAGCTGCTTACCGCCATGGATCACAAAAACCCCAACAACATGCGCGAGGGCGTGAAGTATCTGCCTGAGAAGAAGCTGGACGTGTTCCTCATTACGCTGAACAAAGCGGACAAGGATTACTCGCCCACCACCATGTACAAAGACTACTCCATGAACGAGCGTCTCTTCCATTGGCAGAGCCAGAGCACCACTGCCGAGCAATCTGCCACCGGTCAGCGGTACATCCACCATGCGGAGCGGGGCAGCCGGGTGCTGCTGTTTGTGCGGGAATACAAGGAAGACCGCCTGTACGGCACCACGGAGGCCTACACCTACCTGGGCACCGCCAAGTACGTCAGCCACGAAGGCAGCAAGCCCATGAACATCATCTGGCAGCTGGATCAGCCCATTCCGGCGAAGTTCTTGAGGAAGACCAATAAGCTGATGGCGGTGTGAAAAAATCTTGTGACAGATTGCTCCATCGTCCCACAAAACAACATCGCCCCCGAGCCATTCCAGCTCGGGGGCGATGCTTTCCTTTGCAATTACTTCGCGTATTCGGTGCTGCGGGTTTCGCGGATCACGTTCACGCGGATCTGGCCGGGATACTCCATTTCCTTCTCGATGCGCTTGGCGATTTCCTTGGCGAGGATCTTCGTGCCCTCGTCGGTGACATCGTCGGGCTTGACCATGATGCGCACCTCGCGGCCGGACTGGATGGCGTAGCACTTCTCCACACCGTCGAAGCTGTTGGCGATCTCCTCCAGCTTCTCCAGACGCTTGATGTAGTTCTCCAGGCTCTCACGGCGGGCACCGGGACGGGCGGCGGAGATGGCGTCAGCGGCCTGCACCAGCACGGCTTCCACCGTCTGGGGCTCCACGTCGTTGTGGTGGGCCAGGATGGCGTGCACCACGTCGGGGCTCTCGTGATACTTCCGTGCCAGTTCGGCGCCCAGGGTCACGTGGGTGCCCTCGGCCTCGTGGTCAACGGCCTTGCCGATATCGTGCAGCAGACCTGCACGCTTGGCCAGCTGAACATCGGCGCCCAGCTCGGCGGCCATCATGCCGGCCAGATGGCTGACCTCGATGGAGTGCTTCAGCACGTTCTGACCGTAACTGGTGCGGTACTTCAAGCGACCCAGCAGCTTGACCAGCTCGTGGTGAATGCCGTGCTGATTGGTTTCAAACACAGCGTTCTCGCCGGCTTCGCGGATCTGATTCTCGACTTCCTTACGAGCCTTATCCACCGTTTCCTCAATGCGGGCGGGATGGATGCGGCCGTCCATGATGAGCTTCTCCACAGCAATGCGGGCAATCTCACGGCGGACAGGGTCGAAAGCGGATACGATGATGGCCTCGGGGGTGTCATCGATGATGAGATCCACACCCGTGGCAGATTCCAGGGCGCGGATGTTGCGGCCTTCGCGGCCGATGATGCGGCCCTTCATGTCGTCATTGGGCAGGGAGATAACCGATACGGTGCTCTCTGCTACGTGATCGGCAGCGCACTTCTGAATCGCCAGTGCGATGATGTTGCGGGCCTTCTTTTCGCCCTCTTCCTTGGCGCGGGTTTCGATCTCACGCACCATGGCGGCGGCATCGTGGTAAGCGTCCTTCTGAACACGTTCCACAATGATCTGCCGAGCTTCGTCCTGCGTCATGGAGGCAATGCGCTCCAATTCGGCATTCTGCTTCTCGGTCAGGGCTTCTGCATCTTCCTGCATCTTCTGGATCTCGGCAGCCTTCTTGTTCAGGCTGTTTTCCCGGGCTTCCATGTTGTCGGCCTTCTTGTCCAGGGTTTCCTCACGCTGCAGCAGACGGCGCTCATTGCGCTGCACCTCGGCGCGGCGGTCGCGGATCTCCTTGTCATTCTCGGCCTTTTCCCGGTCGTTTTCTGCCTTGGCCTTCAGAATTTCTTCTTTGGCTTCCAGCACTTTCTCCTTCTTGTACTCATCAGCCTTATGTACGGCATCGTCGTACAGCCGCTTGGCGTACTCTTCCGTGCGGCCGATTTTCTTTTCAGCTTCGTTCTTGCGATAGGTGTATCCACCCAGTGCACACACTGCACCAATCGCCAGAGCGATGAGAATGTTCCATAACCACATCATGTCCTGTGATCCCCTCCTTCTTCTAAAAAAATCTCAATTCATTGTTTCATGGCTCGACAAAAGCCGCCCAGACCCATGGTCTACGCGGCAGACTGCTTTGGATGGAGCGATCTGTGTGTTGTGCATCATGATGGCAGACTCGCCCCTTTGATGAAAAAAGGGCACACCTGCGCTTCATAAAAATACCAACCAGGGCAAGGAGATTTTCATCCCCCGCCGGATAGGTACGGTCATTTCCATGCAGCCGGCTGCGAAATTGCAACCGTCAAAATAGCATAAGCGATCTGCCGAAAGGGGCAGAAACGTTAAAGCAACAAGAGATGTCTATCGAAAACAGCCAGAACGCAAATTGCGTCCATTAGCCGATCGTTTCTATTGTACCTGTTTGCAGGGATTATGTCAAGGTAAAGTGCAAGCAGGAAAAAACAGTAAATTGATGAGGTGAGGTAGCGGAGGAGCTCGCGCAAATTTTTCAGTGCAATTTTCATTCCATGTCTTGACAGAAGAGCCATGTTTCGCTATAATGAGCCATGCAGAGCAAGAATATGAAAATAAGGCAAACAATGAAAATGCTATGAGTAGAATCAGAAAGCAGAACCGACATAACAAGAGCAGTTTTTTGATGCACTCTAATAGCATTGAAGGGAGTGATGCGTATGCTTGCGCTATCAATTGAAAGAAAAAAGCCACTTTGGGTGCAATAACAATCAGATTGACTTTCTTTCTCCGAATATTCTAGGTGCTCTGCGATTCTTCGGAGAAATGGTCAATTTTCAGAAAAAATTTTTTTAAGGAGATGAAGATTGATGACAAGTAAGGGCATGAGAGAAAGCCCGCTTTTCATGAGAAACTCGTTTTCTTCTGTCGGCAAGTGGGGCATTCCGCTTGTAAAGAAGCAAGTCCTTCCGTCCGCCAACGTAAACCTGGTCGCTTGTTCAAACACGCGTGCAGACGACAATGAAGTGAATCGGCAAAAAGGAGTCCATTTCTTCGTTGATGATTATCGCTTTAAAAGCATTTACAATCATCCCGAGCGTTCCTTAAAACGGTTTTCACAGTATGCATTTCTGCTTACGCCGGACTTTTCTACATATGCCGAAATGGATTTGTGGCGACAGCTAGAGAGCGTGGCACAGAACAGATGGGTAGGTGCTTATTGGCAAAGCAAAGGCCTTACGGTTATTCCAACAGTGAGTTGGAGTACACCAAGAAGTTTTGAATTTTGCTTTGATGGCATCGAAGAAGGTAGTACCGTCGCAGTCGGTATGATTGGATGCAAACGTGCAAAGCAAGCTTTCCTGCGCGGCTACAATGAAATGTTAGAGCGCTTAGACCCAGAACATATCATTGTTTTCGGAATGCCCTTTCAAGAAATGAAGGGGAATCTCATCGTAGTGGATTATTTAGCTTCCCGAAAGGTGGTGTATTAAAATGGGTGGAAGAGGAACATTTGCAATTGGCAAAACTGTGCGGTATACTTACAAGACCATTGGCTATATTGAAGGCGTAAAAGTTCTTCAAGGCATAAATGGTAAACATAGTCTGCCTGAAGAGGCACATTCAAGTACTGCTTATATAAAGCTCAAACCAGATGGCACATTTCATGAAATGAGAATATATGATGCAGAACATTATCTTGTAAAAGAAATAGCATATCACCCGGAACCGAAGCTTAACAATGGTAACCCAAAAGAAAACATCTTGCATATTCACGAATACCAACGGGATAATTTTAAAAACCGTCCGCCACGTTTGCTGAAACCTGAAGAGGTTGCATTATACAAAAAATATTTAAAGGGGGTAAAGTTGTTATGATAAACGGTGATCCCAAAGAGTTTATTGATGGCCTGTATTACGGAGATGAACGTTTTTTCCTTTATGACGGATGCAAATACTTCATTCAAGGCTATTACGTGGACGAGAAGCCCATGCTTGAGCTCTACATTTTTGAACCTTTCTCCAACAATTTTGAGTGGAGAGCCGTGTCAAACAGCGAGGACTACCCTGTGCCAGAATTTGAAAGTGCGCCCATCTTTAACGGCAAGACCTTCTGGCAGGTTGAAAAAGACATTGAGTGGGTAGACTGCTAAAATCCCTTTGGAGCAGGAAACTGTGTGGCCCCTGTGCCTGCAGTTCCCTGCTTTTTGCCGTTATGTTTGTAACGTGCGGCCGCCTCGCCTATGGTCTATGCAAAAGAACATGCGTTCTCTTTATTTGTCTTGATATTCGATCATTTATTTACAACTTTTCCTGTCAGTATTTACAACTTGTTTACATAAATTTTACTTTACCGTTGTATAATAGGCTTGTCAGGAGTGGTTGCTCCCGAACATTCTGTGCCGTGAGCACATACGAGAAAGGAAGAATAACCATGAAGAATCTTGTCAAGAAGCTGGCTACCCTCGTTTTTGCCATGATGATGCTGATGAGCATGACCCTGCCTGCCATGGCTGAAGAAACTGATTCCGTCTCCGGTGCTGTAATGGACGACTCCATTGAAAATGTCTACAAGGATCGCTTTGAAGAAGCATGCAACCAGTATGCCGACCAGCTGTCCGACAGCGAAAAGGTTTTCATGAACAAGGTGTATGACGCCATCGGCATGATGCACTTCGATTCCGAAGACTCTCTGGCCAGCCGTCAGCGCATCTACAACATCGCCTCTGCTGATGATCTGCACGCCATCCTCACCGGCTACTACGACGCCAACGACGCCGACTATTCCTCTGACGCCGCGCTGGACGCCAAGCTGCAGGAAATCTTCACCGCCTGCGGACTGAACATGGATGACTACTATGTGTCCGTGATCCGCAATGTGGGCGGCATTCCCGCACCTGTCACCTCCACCAACTGGTACTGCACCTTCACCCTGAAGACGGAAGCCGCGGCCATCGCCGGTGACGACACCGCTGAGGAAGCCGCCGAAGAGACCGCCGAAGAAGTCGAAGAGGAAGAGGAAGAAGAGAACCACACCATCACCATCATCCTCTACGATGAAGACATGAAGGTTGGTAGCTTCACCATGAACGCAAGCCTGCAGTAAGGGAGCAGTAATCCCCGTTATCTTATGAAAAAATCTGCTACAATGGCGTAGCCGATGACCGCGCCGCAAGGGATGGTGCTCCCCTTGCGGCGCTTATTGATTTTGTGGGCATACAAAAATCCCGCTCCCCACTCGAGGAACGGGATGACGTGATTGAGAAATCGTCGCTGCCTTACTCCGCGTTCTTGGAAACCACCACGCTGCTCCAGATCTTCTGCACTTCTGCATTCTTCTTGCTGCGCAGGAGGAACACGGCAACCGCGGCCTGCAGGATGAACTGGATAATGGCAGGGGCAAGCTTCGTGTTGCCGATGGTGCTGTCCAGTGCGGTGGTGCTGGTGGCGTCAGCGGCAAGCTCGAAGAAGCCGTTGGTCGCGCCTGCAGAAATGTTGTTCAGCGCATGTACCAGAACCATCGTCCACATGCTGCCGCAGCGGTAGTAGATGGCCGCCAGCAGGAAGCCGGAAGAAATATTGGCCACGGACTGAAGCACCACGGAGGAAACAGGGGCGCTGCCCGTCAGGTTGGCCAGGTGGATCAGGCCGAAGAACGTGCCGCTGAGCAGGGCGGCCTTGAAGGCACCCTTGGTGTCCGTGCCGAAGTGCTCCAGCATGGTTTCAGCCACCACGCCGCGGAACATCATTTCTTCCATCAGGCCAACCACCAGCATGCTCACCACAAACAGGAGGATCATGCCGAAGGGACGGAGCGTCATGTCGGAACTGATGCTCATGGGCAGCAGCACAACAAGCACCACCAAGGCATACACCACCTTGAAGGCGCTGGCCATGATGCAGGTGCGGAAACCTGCGCCCAGACCCTTCATCAGGTTTGCGCGGTTGGTCAGGTGCATCATCAGCAACATGACCATGGCCAGCACCAGGTCGCGGATGATGATTGCCGCGTACTCGTACGCCTGCTCGTCAGCAGGCATAAAGCCGATCTGATCGAGACCGCGCAGGATGGGCGACAGAATCATGTTGACCACAATGAACAGCAGCACGGCGATGAGGGAGTACCAAATCGCATGCTTTTCGCGGAAAGAGGAAAGTTTCGCAGACATAAAGCGTCTCCTTTGTTCAAAATTCCACTCATTATACCATAAGTGTCCCGAAAAGCATAGGCTTTGGGGCAGATTTTGAAAAGAAATGCGCCGTTTTCGCTCTTGAAATCCCGTATAAATCGTGTATAATAAATTTGTTCGTTCACAAAGAAGGGGACGGTGCGCCCTGCGCCTGAAGCGAGCCGGAGACTGGTGCAAGTCCGGCAGGAAAGCGGGTCAGCACAAATCACCCCGGAGTGAGGCCGTCTGAAATCATGTAGGATGGCCCGGGCGCTCCCGTTACAGGGCAGCGGAAGTTCTTCCGCACTGAGAGGGTAATCGAAAGATTGCCAAATTGGGTGGTACCGCGGATTGTTATCCGTCCCAGCAGATTTCTGCCGGGCGTTTTTTTATGCGCTTGGCGCAGGCATTGGTGGATGTTTCTGATTTTCCGATGCTTTCCGAGGCAAGCAAGGCTACAGCATTTTTTATGTTTCAATAAAAGATGCCGTTAAAGGGAGTGCACCGAAGGGTCCAGGGGTGGAGTCTTCGACTCGTAACCGAAAAGCCCTTTGGAAACCTCCGCAGAGGCGAAATTTCTGCTCAGAGGTAGCATACCTGCTTGCAATTTCTTGTGCTTGTCAGACAGGGGTTTCGCCTGCGGGCGACCAAAGGGCTTTCCGGTCGCCCTTTGGAAACCTTCGGAGTGCGCTTTTTTGGAGCGTATCCTTCATTGAGGAGTAGAAACTGAGAAGCAAAGAAACCAGACTCCACCATCCCATTTTGCAAGGAGGTAAACCGACCATGTACAACAAGGTATCTACGGATGTCAGCTTTGTAGAGCGCGAGCACGAGATCGCAAAGCAGTGGAAGGATCAGGACATTGTCCGTAAGTCCTTCAAGCTCCGCGACGGCAGCGGTGAGCACTTCACTTTCTTCGATGGCCCGCCTACGGCCAACGGCAAGCCCCACATCGGCCACATCGAGACCCGCGTCATTAAGGACCTGTTCCCCCGCTTCTGGACCATGAAGGGCAAGAGCGTAACCCGTAAGGCCGGCTGGGATACCCACGGCCTGCCCGTTGAGCTGGAAGTGGAAAAGCTCCTGGGTCTGGACGGCAAGCCCCAGATTGAGAAGTACGGCATTGAGCCCTTCATCGGCGAGTGCAAGAAGAGCGTGTGGAAGTACCTCCACGAGTGGGAAAAGATGAGCGACCAGGTAGGCTACTGGGTGGACATGGAGCACCCCTACGTCACCTACCATAACGACTACATCGAGAGCGAATGGTGGAGCCTGAAGACCATCTATGACAAGGGCATGCTCTACCTGGGACACAAGATTGCCCCTTACTGCCCCCGCTGCGGCACTGCCCTGAGCAGCCACGAAGTGGCACAGGGCTACAAGAACGTGAAGGAAGTTTCCGCCATTGTGCGTTTCCGCTGCACGGATGAGGAGAACACCTCCTTCCTGGCATGGACGACCACGCCTTGGACCCTGCCCAGCAACCTGGCCCTGTGCGTGAATCCCGGCGCCACCTACTGCAAGCTTTCCTGCGAGGGTGAAAACTTCATCATGGCCAAGGCGCTGGTGGAGAAGGTTTTCGCCGGCAAGGAAGTCACCATCCTGTCCGAGATGACGGGCAGTGACCTGACCGGCCGCACCTATGAGCCCCTGTATCATTTCGCTGAGCCCGAGGGCGGCAAGTCCTGGGTGGTCATTGCCGATAACTACGTCACCATGGAAGACGGCACCGGCATTGTTCACATCGCCCCTGCCTTCGGTGAGGACGATAACCGTGTCTGCAAGCAGAACGGCATTGCCTTCATTAACCTGGTGGACACCCAGGGTCGCATGGCGCCCGAAACCAAGTGGCCGGGCGTGTTCGTGAAGAAGGCCGACCCCATGGTGCTGGATGACCTGAAGGAGCGCAAGCTGCTCTTCGCCGCCATCCCCTTCGCCCATGATTATCCCTTCTGCTGGCGCTGCGATACGCCCCTGCTGTATTATCCCCGCCCCACCTGGTACATCAAGATGACCGCTGTGCGGGATAACCTGGTGCGCAACAACCGTACCGTGAACTGGATGCCCGATCACATCAAGGAAGGCCGTATGGGCAACTTCCTGGAGAACGTGATTGACTGGGGTCTGAGCCGTGAACGTTATTGGGGCACGCCCCTGCCTGTGTGGACCTGCGAATGCGGTCACGTGCACGTGGTGGGTTCCATTGCAGAACTGCGTCAAATGGCTGTGAAGGATCCCGGCCCGGATATCGAGCTCCACCGCCCCTACATTGACGCCGTCACTCTCCGCTGCGAAAAGTGCGGCGGCGAGATGCACCGCGTAACCGACGTCATTGACTGCTGGTACGATTCCGGCTCCATGCCCTTCGCCCAGTGGCACTATCCCTTTGAAAACAAGGAGAAGTTCGAGCAGAACTATCCTGCCAACTTCATCTCCGAAGCCATCGACCAGACCCGCGGCTGGTTCTACACCCTGGAGGCCATCTCCACCGTGCTGTTTGACCGCGCACCCTTTGAAAACTGCATCGTCATGGGTCACGTGCAGGATGCGGAAGGCCACAAGATGTCCAAGCATCTGGGCAACGTGGTGGATCCCTTCCAGATGCTGGACAAGTTCGGTGCCGACGCCCTGCGCTGGTACTTCTACACCACCACCGCTCCCTGGCTGCCCAAGCGCTTCTCCGAAAAGGCTGTGATGGAGGGTCAGCGCAAGTTCCTGGGCACGCTGCGCAACACCTACGCCTTCTTCGTGATGTATGCCCAGATTGACGGCTTTGATCCCCTGCAGCATCCGCTGGACAAGGTGGAGCTGAGCCTGATGGACAAGTGGATCCTGTCCCGCCTGAACACCCTCATCGCCCGCGTGGACGCTGACCTGACCGCCTACCGCATTACCGAGCCTGCCAACGCCATCGCCGATTTCGTGGATGAATTGAGCAACTGGTATGTCCGCCGCGGCCGTGAGCGCTTCTGGGGCAAGGGCATGGCCGGTGACAAGGAAGCTGCCTTCGCCACCCTGTACCACGTGCTGGTGACCCTGAGCAAGCTCATTGCACCCTTTGTTCCCTTCCTGGCAGAAGATATCTACCAGAACCTGGTGGTGAACAATGTGCCCGGCGCACCCGAATCTGTGCACCTGTGCGACTTCCCCGTCAGCGATGCAAGCCGCATCGACACCGACATGGAAGAGCAGATGGAAGCCCTGCTGGAGGT
>CAVBFK010000030.1:0-3816 GCA_963594395.1 Lachnospiraceae bacterium | reverse complement strand
GAACGTGACACACCCGTGACGGAGCTCCTTGCCCAGTACCCCGTGCATACGGTGGTGTACGGCCATCTGCACGGCGCGGGAATTCGTGCAGGCTTCAATGGCGAGTGGAAGGGGATCCGGTACCGATTGGTGTCCTGCGATGCATTGGATTTCCGACTGGCCGAGGTGGCGTTGAAAGATTTATAAAAATTTTTTGTTACGTTTTGCACACAAGAATTGATCCCCTCACAACAGCAAAACAGAAAGCATGTTCGCATGAAAATGTGAACGTGCTTCTTTTTTGTTACAGTGAAAAGAATGTCGAATTGCTGGCACTGTTTAATAATGACGAAACGATAACAGAAAAGTTACAAAACGAAGAAGACCGGAAGAAAAAAAGCCAAAAAGAAACGTGCTCCGGCACTTGCCAAGCGCGAAAATGTGGGATAAAATGGGGAGGTAACGAGAAATCGTGGAGATTTTGTGGGGGAAAAGGGAGGCGAGCACGGTGGCAGACGAACAGAAAAAGAAACCATCGCTCCCGTGCAACCCGCAAACCGAAGAAGATCAGGAACTGCTGGAAAAATATGAGCATATCTTCATTGGATCCTTCTCCCACAGCCTGGATAGCAAGGGCCGCATGATCGTACCCCTTTCTTTTCGCGAAGGCTTGGGTGACACGTTCTACATCGGTCCTACCTTCAATTTTCAGGGCATTGCACTGTATCCCAATTTGGTGTGGGCAAGAATGCGCGACGGATACGCCAAAATCAGCCGGTTTGACAGCGGTCTGAAGCGTTATCTGGAGCAGTTCGATGCCATGAGCTATCGGGATCAGGAGTGCGACAGCCAGGGACGTATTCTGCTCCCTGCGAAGATTCGCAAGCGTATCTTGGGCGATGAAATGGAAGTGGAAATTGCAGGCAACAATGACCATGTGCGCATCGTGGCAAAGCCTGCAGGCGAGGAGCAGTTTGAGCAGTTCAAGAACGATCTGCCGAGTCTGCTGGATCGTATTGATTTGCTTATGCAGAATATGGATGGTCCTGCTCAGGACATGAAAGGATGATGAAGCATGACGTCGGTTGGAAATATTACGTATCGCTCCGGCTCGCGTGCGAAGTTGAGCAGGAAAGATAGCTATGCCACCACCCGCAGGGGCGGCGCATCGGCAAGTCGAATTAATGTCAGCGTGGATCGTGCAGATGATGCAACGGATTGGTACGGCCGCGGCGCACCCGGCGTGCTGGGACTTGGCTTTTCCGGCACGTTGAATCAGCCGATTACAGATGCGGCCATGGCGCAACCGCAGCATGCAGTCAGCAGACGCGGTGTGCGGAAAGATGTGGGCTATCTTTTGATTTTCCTGTTCTGCCTGGTGCTGGCCTTCCTTCTGGCAGGCGATGTGGTGGCACTGAACAAACAGCAGAAGTCTTTGGCTAATGTGCAGGTCAGTATCGAGCGTCAGCAGGCGGAAAATGAAACGCTGACCGCTACGTTGGAAGAAAAGGAAAGCAGCATTAACGTCGGCTATCTGGCGGCGCAGATGAACATGGTGCCGGCCAAAACGGTTGAAGTCATCAGTGTGACCCTGCCGACCACGAAGTCTGCTGCGTCTGCCGCAACGGAGGAAGACGTTGTGGGCAGTGACAAGCTGGCGACGATCCTGGGTCAATAATTCCATACGTGACAGCGGCCGATGTCCATCTGCGGATGCCACCGGCCGTTCCTTGTTTGACAATACGATGACGCGCGCACTTGACGATTTGCCTTACAAGGGGTAAACTACAATATGGCAGAGTTTACGATGCTCTGTTTGGTGTGCAATGAATGCACTTCGATGAATGGATAACGCAGTGCATGAAAGAATAAATAGCCTTAACTGGAAAGAGGAGAAGGCAATGACGCTGAGAGAGCTCATTCAGGATATGCCTTATGTCACGGATACACAGGGTGACTTGGATACGCCCATCGGGCAGATTACCGGCAACAGCCGCGAAAAGGTCGAGAATGGCCTGTTTTGCTGTTATGCCGGTGCTCGCTTTGATGCCCATACGTTTGCCCCTCAGGCGGTAGAAAACGGCTGTACGGCGCTGCTGGTGGAGCGTTTTCTGCCGGAATTGAATGTTCCGCAGGTCAAGGTCAGCAACGGACGTGCTGCCCTGGCCAGAGCGGCGGCGGCCTTTTACGGCCACCCTGCCAAGAGCATGAAGTTGATTGGCATCACAGGCACCAAGGGCAAAACGACGACCAGCTACATGGTGAAAGCCATCTGCGAGCAGGCTGGCTATCACTGCGGCCTGATTGGTACCACCGGCAATATGATCGGGCAGAAACTACTGAAGAGCAATCTGACGACGCCTGACCCCATTGAACTGCAGAAGACCCTGCGGATGATGGCAGATGACGGCGTGCAGGTCGTGAGCATGGAGGTTTCTGCCCATGCCATCGATCAGTGCCGGCTGGATGGCATGACCTTTGAAGTGGGATGCTATACCAATTTCAGCCAGGATCACTTGGATTATTTCCTCACCATGGAGCATTATCTGGAGACCAAAATGCGCTTCTTCAAGGAAGGCATGGTGAAGAATGCTGCCATTAATGCGGATGAAGAAACTTCTGCTCCCTTGCTGGAAGAGCTTCAAATCCCGCACATCACCTACGGCATTTGTGCCGAGGCAGATCTTTTCGCCCGGGATATTGAGATCAATGAAAACGGCGTGAACTTTGAGGCACAGCTGCAGGGCATGCATAATCTGCCCATCCATTTGAGAATGACGGGCATGTTCAATATCTACAATGCCCTTGCCGCGGCGAGTTGCGCCATGATTCTGGGCGTTTCGGCAGAGGATATCAAGGCCGGTCTGGAAAGCGTGCAGAATGTTCCCGGCCGCATTGAAATGCTGGCAACGAATACGCCTTACCGCGTGATTCTGGACTATGCACATTCGCCGGACTCTCTGGAAAATATTCTGAAAACCGTGCGGGAATTCACCCGCGGCCGTGTGATTGCCGTGTTCGGATGCGGCGGCGACCGGGATCATGGCAAGCGTCCCATCATGGGCGAGATTGGCGGCCGTCTGGCGGATCTGTGCATCCTGACCTCCGATAACCCCAGAACGGAAGATCCTATGGAGATTCTGTACGCAATCGAGAAGGGCATCAAGCCTACGGGCAAGCCCTATGAGATGATTGAAAACCGCCGTGAAGCCATTCGCCGCGCCATGCTGGTGGCACGGGAAGGCGATATCATTGTCCTGGCCGGCAAGGGACACGAGACCTATCAGGACGTGATGGGCGTGAAGAAGCCCTTTAACGAAAAGGTCGTTGTCCAGGAGCTTCTGGCAGAATTCCGCGGCGAAGCAAAATAAACGCATGAACAGCGTTTGGAGGCTGAGTGTTTCATGAATAGAATGATTGGTGCTCTGGTTCTGTCTCTGGTGATCGTACTTGTGAGCGGACCGAAATTCATTCCGTGGCTGCGGAAGCTGAAGTTCGGGCAGACTATTTATGACCTTGGCCCTCAGGCACACAAGGCCAAGCAGGGCACGCCTACCATGGGCGGATTGATGACCGTGGTGGCCGTTGTGGTGGCAACGCTTTTGATGCACCCCAAGGGATGGTACGGCACCCAGGACTTCATGCTGGCTTTGCTGGCGGTGTCGTTGCTGAGCATGCTGGTAGGCTTCCTGGATGACTACATCAAGGTGGCCAAGAAGCGCTCTCTGGGCTTGACGGCGTGGCAGAAGATTGCCGGCCAGGTGGTGGTCGCTGTGGGCTTCGCGGTGTATTGCTATCTGCATCCTCAGGTAGGCTCGAAGATTATTGTTCCTTTCC
>CAVBFK010000029.1:0-8397 GCA_963594395.1 Lachnospiraceae bacterium | reverse complement strand
AATCAGGGTGGTGTAAACACCGAAGCCCTTCTTCGTTTCTTTCATGGAAAAAACTCCTTTCAGCTTTCCCGATACACAGGAAGTGACACCGCCGATGGCAGCATCTGCCGCGCTGAGAGAGTGTGTCGGAATACGCGCGAACGCTTGCTTCTAACCTACAGAACCGCACTTCTGCAGGCAGACGCCAACCGTCCCGTAAAAGACAAATTCATTATGACATATTTGAACGAATTGTGCAATCCGCACTTTTTGCAAGAAAGCGAATCCTCCGTGTTTCTGGGCGCAAACAGGCCGCAAACGGCGATAAAATCTAATAAATGAATGACAAAACATGCACTGTCACGACAGAAAAACGTCGCCAATGAACACAAACTGATGTCACGCCGCTTTGACGTTGATGCACGACAAAATACTTTCCTATTTACTACTAATGTTATAAAATACTAAAAGCTAAACAGTTTCGGGACGAGGGATCCTCTTCGCCGCGCAAGGATTCTTCCTGGACTGTTGCCGCCGTCGCCGCAAGGACGTGTGGCTCGAAGAAGCAGGTTTCTCATTTGGAAAGGAGACTCCCTCAAATGAAGGCATCCAAGAAAAGAACACTCAAGAAGGTTTTCTTGAATGTAACGGCAACTCTTTTTGCTGTCATTTTCACGGGCAACGTCATTGCCGGTGAGTGCGCCGGTCAGATCAACTCTGCCCTGGGCACCACCACTTCCAAGGTTGTCAGCACCGCTGACGGCGAGGATGAAGGCTATGCCCGCTATTACGAGAGCCAATATTCTTCCATTGCCGAACTGAAGGCTGCTGGTGAAGCCAAGGTTCGCGAGGTGGAAGGTGAAGGTATCGTTCTGCTGAAGAACGACAATAATGTACTTCCTCTGAAGGAAGGCAGCGACGTGTCTCTGGTGGGCGTGACCATCCTTGACCCTGTGTACGGCGGCACCGGTTCCGGCGCTGTGGACGCAGACGGCGCAGCCAACTATCTGGACGTCATGAAGGACGCCGGCTTCAATGTGGTAGACGAAGCTCTGCTGAACTACTACACCGAAAAGGAAGCCAAGCGCAACACTCACGAGATCGGCGAGGTCAAGTGGAGCAAGGTTAAGAAGAACAACGACGACACCATCGGCAACGGCGAAGACGTGATCTACGTGGTTGGCCGTGTGGGCGGCGAAGGCAACGACGTCACCACGTCCATGGACGATACGCTGGACGATGATTACCTCAAGCTGAACGAAGACGAGCTGTCCGTGCTGGAAGGCTTGAGCGAGCTGAAGCAGGAAGGCAAGATCCGTTCCATCACCGTGATCATCAACAGCGCAAACCCCATGTCTGTGGGCTTCCTGAATGATCCTGCTTACGGTGTGGACGCTGCCCTGTGGGTAGGCTCCGTTGGCCAGACCGGTCTGTACGCCGTGGGCGACGTGATTGCCGGCAAGGTCAATCCCTCCGGTTCTCTGCCTGACACCTGGTGGACGGACAATCAGCTGAATCCTGTGCAGAACAACTTCGGTTCCTACACCTATGAGGATTCTTCCAGCTATGATCTGGGTGCCAATGCCAACAAGTACAACCAGTACGTTGTCTACCAGGAAGGCATCTACGTGGGCTATAAGTACACCGAGACCCGTTATGAAGACGTGGTGCTGGGTACGGCCAACGCTGGTAACTTCACCTACACCGACAACGTGGCTTATCCCTTCGGCTATGGCCTGAGCTACACCGACTTCACCATGAGCGACATGAAGGTCACCAAGTCCGGCGAGGGTCTGGAGACCACCTACACCGTGACCGTGAAGGTAACCAACACGGGCGCTGTGGCCGGCAAGAAGACCGTGCAGATTTACGCTCAGAAGCCCTACACCGAGTACGACAAGGCCAACAGCATTGAAAAGGCCGCTGTGGAACTGGTCGGCTACGGCAAGACGGCTATGCTGGACCCTGGTGCCAGCGAGACGGTGACCGTCAGCGTCCCTGAGTATTTCCTGACTAGCTATGATGCTTACGGCACGGGTGTGTACATCCTGGATGAAGGCACCTATTATCTGACCGCTGCTGACGACAGCCATGCCGCCGTCAACAACATCCTGAGCGCCAAGGGCATGACCACCGAAAACGGCATGACCGCTGAGGGCGATGCTTCCCTGGCCTACAGCACCGAGTACAGCTTCGATTCCACCACCTATGCTTCTGCTTACGGCACCGGCAACACCGTGACCAGCCTGTTTGCAGATACTGACATCAACCGCTATGAAGGCCGCGGCGACAACTCCGTGGTGTACTACAGCCGCAGCGACTGGGAAGGCACCGTGACCTCCGGCTACGTGAAGCTGACCATGACCGCTCAGATGGCTGAAGATGCTAAGCTGGACGACAGCGATCTGCCGGATGACTCCGACGCAGAATGGCCTACCATGGGCGTGGACGCCGGCCTCCAGCTGATCAACATGCTGGACTACGACTATGACGATCCCATGTGGGACACCTTCATGGATCAGCTGACCTATGAAGAAATGGCCAAGCTGTGCGCCAACGGTCTGCGCATGACCATTGACATTGATTCCATCGGCAAGCCCCTGACCACCGACCACAATGGTCCTTCCGGTGTGACCCAGAAGTACTCCATCGGTGAAAACGGCTATGCTACCCAGACCGATGACCCCGACAAGAACATGAAGGGCACCTGCTATCCCTGCAACGGCATCATCGCTGCAACCTTCAATGATGAGCTGATCAAGGAAGTTGGCGAGCTCATCGGTGAAGACGCTATGTGGGCTGGCTACGCCGGTCTGTATGGCACGGGCCTGAACATCCATCGTTCCGCTTACGCCGGCCGTGTCTTCGAGTACTACTCTGAGGACGGCATCCTGACCGGTCTGGTGGACACCGCTGAGACCCAGGGTATCCAGAGCAAGGGCGTGTATGTGTACAACAAGCACTTCGTGCTGAACGATCAGGAAAATAACCGCGCCGGCATCGGCACGTGGGTGAACGAGCAGGCACTGCGTGAGAATTACCTCCGCGCCTTCGAGCTGCCCATCGTGAATGCTGATGCAAAGTGCGTCATGACCGCCTTCAACCGTCTGGGTGCTCAGTGGGCAGGCGCTTACAGCGAACTGCTGACCGACTGGCTCCGCGGTGAGGCTGGCATGAGCGGCTTCGCTGTGACCGACATGTATGATGACACCTACATGGTGAAGGTCAACGAAGTGCTGGCCGGCAACGACATCCCCGACAACTACGTGGGTGATGACGTGTCTCAGTTCGCGGCCTATGGCCCCAACGGCTCTACCCCCAACAAGCTGGTGGCACAGGCTCTGCGCCTGTCCAGCAAGCGCGTGCTGTACACCGTGCTGCATTCCCGCGGCATGGACGGCATCAGCCGCAACAGCAAGATTGTTACGGTAACGCCTTGGTGGCAGATGGCACTGAACATTGCCACCTACACCTTGGGCGCTCTGACCCTGCTGGCACTGGTTCTGCTGGTGCTGGACATGGTCAAGGGCAAGAAGAAGCCTGAGGCTAAGAAGGTTGCGTAAGCGATCGCTTCGCTAATCCATTGGGACTGCGGAAGATGAAAGTCTTCCGCAGTCCTTTTTGTTTTTGGTATGGAGCGGGCATGGCTTATGGATCAAGCAAGTGTTATTCCATATTCCAGGGGCTTTGCGGTTACGGGTCGAAGACTCCGCCCTCTAGACCCTTCGCAAGCACTCCTTTTGAGTGGCGTTCAATCTATCTAACAATTAGTTTCAATACAGCATTCGTAAAAGGAAGAAGACTGCCCGAAGGGTGCAGGGGCGACCGGAAAGCCCCTGCTCGCTCCGCAGAGCGAAATCTCCTTGTCGGATAGAAAACTAGATGTATGGAACAAACGGGTTAAGACCTTTGTTCCAGAGGGCTTTCCGGTTACGGGTCGAAGACCCCGCCCTCTGGACTCCTTCGGTGCACTCCTTTTGAGAGGCACTCACCCCATCTTTTTGAAGGAAGTGCTTGGTTTTGCATTTGTTTGATGAAAGACTACTTCATCCGAAGGAGGGGCGAAGGGGTCAAGGGGGCGACCGCAAAGCCCCCTTGCTGCCTATCTATCCGACAGTAAGGAAGAAAGAGATAGGCGCCTGTATCCCTGCTCGCCTCGCAGAGCGAAAACCCTTAGTGATCCATGGTAAAAAACCATCCCGAAAAAAGATTGTTCAAATGAAAAAAATGTGCTATGATGTAGAAAAGGAAGCATCTATTCCACTGCAGGGAGCGTGAGCGAGGCATGCTGCTTTTGGCGATCGTTGATGATGACCCCAAGGATTCCTCGGCATTGAACGCATTGGTTACCGATTACTTTAACCGCAACGATCGTGCATGCATGATCCGCGTGTTTAATTCGTCCTTGGACTTTATCCGCAGCACGGAAAATTATGACATTGTGTTCATGGATATCCGTATGGATCAGCTGGACGGGCTGGAAGTGGCGCGATTGATGCGGAAAATCAACACGGGTTCTGTGCTGATTTTCGTTACCGCTATGGCACAGCTGGCCATCAAGGGCTATGAGGTGGATGCACTGGACTTCATCGTGAAGCCCGCAGACCAGTTCTCCATTAACTATGTGCTGGATAAGGCCATTGGCCGCCTGGAGAATACCTCCGGGAGTCAGATTGCCATTAAGACGGGGGAGGGCATTATCAGCCTTTCCACCAACGACATCAAGTATGTGGAAGTCTTTGACCACAATCTGGTGTACCATACCGTGACAGATACGTATAATGTTCGCGGCCGCCTGGCAGATGTGATCAAGAAGCTGGACCCCAAGCGGTTCATCATGTGCAACCGTTCCTTTGTGGTCAATCTGCGGTATGTGCAGAGCGCGGCCAACGATTATCTGACCATTGACGGTACGCGGATTGCCATCTCCAAGTCCCATCGCAAAGAAATCATGCAGCATTTTTCTAATTTTCTGGGAGAAAACTTATGACCACAGATTTCTGGTATATCCAAATGATCGATCATCGCATTTCCATTGCGTTGATCCTCTTTTTGTTGCTTATGCTCATGGGCAATATGCGCAAAAAAGAAAAATTTGAATTGCGCGCGGTGCTGTCCCTGGCGACATTCCTGGTGGTGAGCTGGGGCGTTCGCACGCTGGTAGACACCCAGCTGGAAGGAAGCATTGCCCAGGGCATCGGCTACGGCATCTACACGCTGATCATGGGTCTGCTGTTCATGGCCTGCTATGACTGGTGCTATGAGACCCAGAAGGGCGAATTACTGTACCTTGACCTGATGGCGCTGACCATTTTCAAGCTGGCATGGAACATCTTCAAGGCGGCAAGCTATGCGTCCAGCCTCCTGGGCATCAGCAGCATGTGGACGCGCTACTCCGTGGTGGGTTCCTTGGTGTCCTACGTGGTGTACGTGCTGACCTGCGTGGTGTGCTGCTACTTTATGCGGGAGACCATTTTGCAGGCAACGGACATGCCGCTGAAACCTATCGTCCGCATTGCGTTTGTGTTCTATGCGTGCCAGGTAAGCCTGGAGTTCTGCGGCACAGTGTACACGGCCACCAATCAGGGCTTCTTCCTGTACTACTTCTGTGCCCTGCTCTACACGGCCACCAACCTGAGCGTGCTGGCCCTGGTATCCCAAAGGGACCGTGCCCAGCGGGACAAGGAAAGCATGCAGTCTTTTATGGAAAATAAAATCCACTACTACCAGGTCAGCCGCGACGGCATCACTTCTCTGCAGGTGAAGTGCCACGACCTGAAGCACCAGATTAAGGCGATTCGCTCCCAAATCGGCAAGGAGAATTTTGAAAAGTATCTGGATCGCCTGCAGGATTCCATTGACGAGTACGGCACCGTGGTGGACTGCGGTAACGAGACCATCAATGTGGTGATGACGGAGAAAAACATCATCTGCCTGAGCAATGGCGTGAAGTTTTCCTACATTATTGATGGCACGCTGTTTGATTTCCTCAGTGAGATGGAAATCGTCTCCCTTTTCGGCAACGTGCTGGATAACGCCCTGGAAAGCTGCAGCAAGGTCAGTGATCCGCAGAAGCGGGTCATTTCACTGAAGGCACTGCCTCGCGGGGAAGTGGTGGTGCTCCATGTGGAAAATTTCTACGAAGATGAACTGGTGATGGTGGATGGCATGCCCATGACCACCAAGAGCGGCACAGGGCACGGCTTTGGCCTGCGCTCCATTCGGGAAATCGCGGAGCGCTATGACGGAACTGTGTCAGTTGATACAGAAAACAACATCTTCAAACTCACCGTGCTGCTGCATCCGCCGAAGGCAAAATAACACAAAACATACCAAAGTCTGTCGCAAAACGCGGCAGATTTTTTCATACACTGTTCATTTGGCGTTCATTTCACCTTGCTAATATGGTGAAAAAAGATGATCATTTGTACACGGAAGTGCAGCTCACGACAGAAAAATAACGTGAATGATAGCATGACACATTAGCGACAATGATTTGCGCATTCAAGACAACCCTCTTCACAAGAAAAGATAAATCATTTATAATATTTGTACAAATGACAAGTCGATGGCGCGCGTCGGCTTGTTACTTTGAAAGAGACACAAGGGAAAAGGAGTTTGAATCATGAAGAGAATTCTGAGCTCATTCATGGCTGGCGTGATGCTGCTGAGCGTTATGCCTGCTTCCCTGGCTACCGCTGAGGGCGAGGTAGAGTACATTGCTGCACCCTATGATGCCGCAACTGTTGATCCTTCTACCACGTACATGGAGCCTGTTTACTACGTGAATGAAGGCGAAGGCGAACCTACCATTGGCGTGACCACCGTTGGCGTGCTGAAGGTGGACGGCAAGTACTTCAAGGACCTGGATAACGACCACGAGCTGGACGTTTTCGAAGACTGGCGTGTGGACGCTGAAGAGCGTGCCAAGGACATGGTCAGCAAGATGACCCTGACCGAGCAGGCCGGCTTCGTGCTGAATGCTCTGTATGTAATGCCTGTCTCCAAGACGCTGGCAGAAGTAAAGAACGAAGATGGCACCATCGATCCGTCGAAGGTTATGACCTTCATTCCGGAAGGTGAGACCACCACGAACCTGAATGCTCTGCAGCAGGATGCTTCTTCCTTCGCAGGCGTTGACGATCAGGTGCTGTCCATCGGCAAGATCCGTGCTGGCGTGTATCGCGGTGCATTGAACTACGATGCTTCCGTTGTTGCTCTGTTCAACAACGTGACCACCGCTTATGCTGAGCTGGATGCTGCAAAGTCCGGCACTCCTGCTATTCCCTTCACCCTGATCTCCAACCCCATCTCCGCTGGCTTCCCCGATTCTCTGGGCATGGCCGCTGCTGTGATGGGCGATGGCAACTATGATGCCATCAAGGCCTATGCTGAAGTTGATCGCGAAATGTGGCGCGCACAGGGCATCATCTTCATGTATGGTCCTCAGATCGACCTGGTGACCGACCCCCGTTGGCCCCGGAACTCCGGCACCTACGGCGAGCGTCCTGACGTGACCTCCGGTATCATCACCGCTCTGGTGGATGGCTACCAGAATGGCACCGACGGCGTGAACGAGAAGTCCGTTGTTCTGTCCGCTAAGCACTTCCCTGGTGACGGTGCTTCCGAGAACGGCTTCGAGTCCCACACCTCTCAGGGTCAGTATCGTCTGTACCCCACCGAGGGCTCTCTGGAAAAGTACCAGCTGGTTGCTTTCCAGGCTGCTATCGATGCAGGTGTCGGCGCTATCATGCCTTGCTACTCTCGTGACACTTCCGACGACCGTTCTGTGACCCAGAGCTATCGCGGCTATGAAGTGCCCGTGAACGGCCTTGGCTCCGCTTACAACTACGACATCATCACCACCCTGCTGCGTGATGTCATGGGCTTCACCGGCTTCGTGAACTCTGACTCCGGCATCACCACGACCCAGACCTACGGTGTTGAGAGCCTGACCAGCATCCAGCGTTTCGCTAAGCTGATCGCTGCCGGCACCGACGCTATCGGCGCTGAGCTGGCTCCCGAGTACATCATCTCTGCTGTTGAGCTGGGCATCCTGGACAAGGACGACCTGGATCGCGCTAACGTGAACCGTGCTACCGCTCTGTTCAAGCAGGGTCGCTTCGAGAATCCTTACCTGGACTACGAAGAAGCTGACACCGTGCGCGCTACCAACATGGAGACCGCTCATGAGCAGGCTTATGAACTGCACCTGAAGGCCACCGTGCTGATGAAGAACAGCAACAATGCTCTGCCTCTGACCAAGGACAATGGCACCAAGCTCTACATCGGTTCCTACACCGGCACCGGTGAGAACGAGGACACCCTGACTGCTCTGAAGGAGCTGTTCACTGCTCAGGGCTTCGAAATCGTTGACAGCGCTGATGATTGCGATGTGGCATACTTCTACGTTGAGCC
>CAVBFK010000028.1:0-3256 GCA_963594395.1 Lachnospiraceae bacterium | reverse complement strand
GACGGGGAATGGTACTTCATGCAGGGGCAGATTTTGATGATGCTCAAGCAGTATGAGTCCGCTCATGAATCCTATCGGGAAGCCGTGAAGCGGGAACCCAACAACATTGAGTATCGCCGCGGTGCGCTGGATGCGGCCGTGGCTCTGCGGAACAGCAAGACGCTGATAGGCAGAATCAAGCGGATTCTGAAAAAGTAATGGGGACACTCGTGTGCAGACCTACCGGGAGAAGTGTGTGCCGGAAACACACCTGCCCGGCTTTTCCTTTATTTGAAGGGCAATAAAAACGGGGAGGAAATGAACCGTGAAAGATGTATTCCTGATTGTGGACGGCAATAGCCTAATGTTTCGTGCCTTCCACGCGCTTCCTGTCATGGACTATCAGGGAACCTATACCAATGCCATTTACGGCTTTCTGAACATGCTGATGAAGGTGATCAAGGAAGAAAACGTCCACTATCTGGCGGTCTGCTTTGATGAGCATGCGCCCACCTTCCGCCATGTGGCCTACCCTGATTATAAGGCAGGCCGCGCTCCCACGCCTCCCGAGATGATTCAGCAATTGGGCACCATCCGCAAACTGCTGACCGATATGGACATCAAGTGGTATTCCTTGATGGGATGGGAAGCCGACGATTTGCTGGGCACGCTGTCCTTGAAGGCAGAAAGCGAAGAAGTCCAGCCCCTTGTGCTGACGGGCGACCGTGATGCTTTGCAGTTGGTAGACGGCAAAACAGAATTGATGTTTACTCGCAAGGGCATTACCGAAACCATCCGCTTTACACCTGCCACCTTGTATGAAACCTATGGCTTTACCCCTGAGCAGGTGACCGACTGGAAGGGCATGGCCGGTGACTCCAGCGATAATATTCCCGGCATTCCCGGCGTGGGCGATAAGACGGCCGTGAAGCTTCTTCAGCAGTACGGCTCCCTGGAAGAAATTCTTGCCCATGCAGGAGAAGTCAAGGACAAGCTGGGCGAAAAGCTGGCAACCTATGCCGATCAGGCGCGGAAGTGCAAAGAGCTGGCCACCATCCGCCGGGATGCTCCTGTGCAGTGGACGCTGAAAGAGTGCGCTTTGCCCGATCTGCAGAAGGCTGTTCCTGCTCTGCAGGCATTGGGGCTGAACAGCCTGGTCAAGCGAATCACCGGCAGTGCAGAGGTGAAGACAGAGAGCGCTCCCACAGAACAGGCGGCGGATGCACCGCAGAAGCGTGAAGTCAATATTACCTTTGATCAGCCCCAGGAGATCAGCAGTGCAGACGGCCTTCAGCAGTGGCTGGACGCCTTGCAGGAACAGGACTTGCCGGTAGCGTTCTGCATCGGCAGCGGCGATATTTCCGCCGCGGCGGTCAGCGGCAAGAACATGGTGCTTTCCCTGGGCGGCGACCTGCTGTCCCCAGGCATCGATCCCGGCGAGGCACTGGCCATCCTGGCACCTTTCCTGTGCAAGCATCCGTCAGTGGTGTATGACAGCAAGCATCTGCTGCATTTGCTGAACAAGTATCAGCTTTCTCTGCCGGAAAAATTCCATTGGGATGTGATGCTGGGAGCCTATATTCTGGATCCCCAAAAGAAGGAATACGGCTTGGCGGCTCTGACGGAAGGCTACGGGGCAGATGCACGCGGCATTGCTCAGCTGGCAGCTCAGCAGGAAGCCGAAATCACCATGACCCATAAGACGGCACTGATGCATGATATGGAACTGCCTCTGGCCCATGTGCTGTTCCGCATGGAATCCGCAGGCTTCACGGTGGATACGGACTTCCTCCGCGGCCTGGGCACCAAGTATACCAAGGATATTGAGGATGCACGCCAGCAGGTGTTCGATGCCTGCGGCACGGGAAGCTTTAACCTGAACAGTACCCAGCAGTTGGGCGAGGTGCTGTTTGAAAAACTTCAGCTTCCCCACGGCAAGAAGACAACCCGAGGCTATTCCACCTCCGCCGAGGTGCTGGAAGGCTTGCGGGATATTGCACCCGAAATTATTGAGCCGCTTCTGCGGTATCGTCAGCTGGTGAAGCTGAACAGCACCTATGTGGAAGGCTTGCTTCGCCTGGTAGATAGCCACGGACGCGTGCACAGCTATTTTGACCAGGTGGCCACGGCAACGGGACGGATCAGCTCCTCGGAGCCCAATCTGCAAAATATTCCCGTGCGCACCGAGGAAGGCAAGGAGATCCGCCAGGCGTTCCTGCCCCAGGAAGGCTGGATTCTGCTGGACGCAGACTATAGCCAGATTGAGCTTCGATTGATGGCTCATTTCTCCGGGGATGCCGCCATGGTGGAGGCTTTCCGCACCGGTCAGGACGTTCATGCTCGCACGGCCAGCGAAATCTTTGAAGTGCCGCTGGAAGAGGTGACGCCTCAGCTCCGTTCCCGCGCCAAGGCGGTAAACTTCGGTCTGATTTACGGCATCAGCGGTTTCGGCCTTGCCAAGAATACCGGCGTGTCCACCAAGGAAGCCCAAGAGTTCATCCGCCGCTATTTTGCCAAATACCCGGGCGTGAAGGCATTCATGGATGAAGCCGTGGAAAAGGGCAAGGAAAACGGCTACGCGGAGACGCTTTTCGGCCGCAGACGGTATCTGCCGGAATTGCAGTCGCCTAAGCAGATGGTGCGGGAGTTCGGCAAGCGCGCGGCCATGAATACCCCGGTGCAGGGCACGGCGGCAGATATCATTAAGCTGGCCATGGTACGCGTAGATGAAGCCTTGCGGCGCGAGAACATGCGTAGCCGGCTGATCCTGCAGGTGCACGACGAACTGCTCCTTGAGTGCCCGCCGGATGAGGTCGAGCATGCCGCGGTACTGCTGAAGGATGCCATGGAGAACGTAATTACACTGGCTGTTCCCCTGGAGGCTGACGTGCACGAAGGAAAGAACTGGGCAAAAGCAAAATAAACTTTTATCGCCTAAAGATAGAAAAATCCCTTCCTTCCGATGAAAGTTTCGGGAAGAAGGGAGAGCACGAGAGGGAGGAAAAATAGCCTTATCGACATTTTATGTGGTTTTCGAGGAGGGTGCGGGAGGAGGCTTTTGACACAAAAGCCGTCCTCCCGCATTTCCACGTCCGTCTCTTACAGCGTCTTCAGGTAGGAAGCGATGGCTTCGTCCTTGCAGGCGGGGTAGAAGAGTTCGGCAAAGTGCTCGCCGCTAACGGTTTCCTTCAGGAAAGTCTGGTCGATGTCGTGCAGAATGTCGATCATGGGACGGTGGGTGATCTTCTTCACTTCGTCCAGAATCTTCTTGTTACGC
>CAVBFK010000027.1:0-4668 GCA_963594395.1 Lachnospiraceae bacterium | reverse complement strand
CGGCCGGGAGAACGGCTTACCGTTCGACCAGTGAGCGAGTGCAAATCTCGACAAAGTGGCTTTGCCACTTTGTCGATGCCCTGAATCAGATACGGAAAGTAAAGCGGTCGCCGCGAATGACCTGGTGCGAGATGTGCAGCGGCTGTTCATGTTGGTCAAACACCACTTCATGCAGGCACAGCAGGGCGTCGCCGGCATTGACTTCCAGCAGTTTGGCCTGAGCCGGGGTAGCATAGCACAGGGAAATATCGTGAATGCCCTGGGAAGCCTCCACGTCCTGATCTTGCAACAGCTCGTACAGGGAGCCGGACAAATCGGAATTTAGCAGATAACGATAACGGGGAGCAAAATGGTTGGTTTCCAGCATCACAGGCATGCTGTCTGCCATGCGGAGACGCACAATCTCCACCACGTCGTCCTCATCGGACAGCACAAGCTCCTGGACATCTTCGTCCGTCGCGTGAACCATAGAGGCGTGGATCAATCGCGTGCTGGCTTCACAGCCCATCATGCGGCAGATATCGTGGAAACTGTTCATGCCGCGGAGATCCTTGCGGATGCGGGGCATACCCACGAAGGTGCCTTTGCCCTGGTGACGCTTCAGCAGTCCTTCCTGCGTCAGCTCCTGCAGTGCTTTCCGTACCGTAACCCGGCTGACACCATAGGTCTCGCAAAGCTCCTGCTCGGAGGGAATGCGGCTGTGCACGGGATACACGCCTGTGGTAATATCGTTGCGAAGCTTTTTCACCAGCTGCTTATACAAGGGGCTGTAGCTGTCAGAATCGAGAATTTGTTTGCTTTTCATAACTTGATCGCTCCTGAGGGTGATAGAATCATTGCACGACGCCATTGGGTGCTGAATTCTATGCAAATAGGTGCTTGTACGCATCGCAAAGAGACATAAGACATCTTCACTTTCAACGACGACGCACAAGATGGCGAACAGCTATAGTATAGCATCATTTGGCGGAAAAACCAACACTTTTGGAACAAAAAAAACAACTCGTGCCGCGACGGCAACAAAAAAGACGACTTGAAGGATCAAGCCGTCCACGAAATATGGATAAGGCAGATTGATTTATACTCTGCTCAAGGCGGCAATTTCACGGTCGTGGTAGACCACGTGAATCATGTCGCCGTCGGCAAAATCCGGGAAGGCCTTCTGCACATCGAAATAGAAAAGGCGATCACTGGGCTTGCCTTTCTCATCGGGCACCTCAAGGGTCATGGCACGGTACAGCACGCCGTCTACCATGGAAATTTCCTCGCTCAGGCCGCGGAAGGTGCCGTCCATTTGACGGGTACGTCCGTGAAGAACGTTTTCCACATGGGTGCGGTAGCAGCGGATGGGCTGCAGCGCCAGATCATACGTGGCAATGGCGATGATTCCTGCGGCAATGGTGAGCACGGTGGTCAGCCACTCCAGACGAATCACCAGGGAATACACAATGCCGGCCAATAAAATAACTAGCACTGCCAGTAAAATGGTTTTGCGGCGCTTCAACTGCTGGTTGAGCACATCCAAATCTTTCTCCGTATACAAAGCGGAGCCTCCTTCCTGAATCAACACACAGCAACTTTATGTTCATTATGAGGCAAAACGGCGCAAAAGTAAAGGGGCGAAAGATGTCATGTGGGCAAATGACCAGCAAAATGCAGGCAAGAAAAGCGCTTGCGGCTCTGTGAACAAATTGTGAAAAATGAGGATTGCCCATGCAAAATGGGTGTGTTACAATGAAACGGTATGGAAATAAAGGAGGCGACTGCAAGTGCAGACGGCCGCAAAAAAAAGACAACGGTCGACCCGCGCTGCATGGCTGAGCCTAGGCGGCGCATATGCCTATATTTATTGCTTGATGATGTCCCATCTGCTGGTGGGGGTTTCAGTGCCGGGCGGCGCACTGTTTATGTGCGGACGCATTGCCAGCATGCTGTTTTCAGGCTCGTGGGGTGAGTATAACAAGCTCATCAGCAAAAAGGTGCGCATTGTGAGCGCCATCGGCTTAACGGTGCTCATGATCACCTGCGGCCTGACGGCAGTGTTCTATCCGGTGCGGGAAATGAACACCATGATGTGGCTCTTGTTCGCCGTCGTGTTGGCGATGACGGTGGGGGACACCCTTGGCTGGCGGCTGATTTACCTGAGCCTGAACCGAGGCATGGAAGAAAAACGCTTCGTGACCCTGTACGCCATCGCACAGGCGGTACCTTTCTTGACGGGGGCTGGCCTTCTGCTGGGCAGTGTACCGGGCATGGAAGGGTGGATGTCTGCCGGCGGCCTTCTCCTGGCATCTGCCGCAACGAGCTACGGCCACCTGAAACAGCGCCGGGATGCCGGCATGCAGGAAAAGGCGGATCTGGAGAAGGTGACCCATCTGCACGAAACGATGAAGGGTGCCAATGCCTTTGTCATTTATGAGGTGATTTCGTCCCTGATTCTTGCTGCCCAGCAGATGACCGTGGTCATTATGTACACCTTCCCGGCCATCACGGCGGAAAAAATGCTGATCTGCATGGCCATGGCGCTCTTGTGCACCTTCATTTTCCGTGAAATTACCGAGTGGATTATGACCCGCCGCGCGCAAAAGAAGCAAACAGAACCCATTGATATTTTGCTGATCGGCTTGTTCCTGTGGCTGTACGGCTTGATCCTTTTCGGACGATTGACCCGTGACAGCAATGTCACCATGGAAGAGATTTATGCCTGCCTGGGTATCTGCACCGCAGGTACCACACTCTGCATTACCTGCCTGAGCTATCTGGAAAACGTGATGAATGCGGTGGCGTGCTTTGCAACCGGCGAACAGGACACGGCATCCTACGGCCGTATGCGCCTGATGGGCAGCGGCATGGCGGTGCTGGCCGGGCAGATGCTTGCGCTGATTGCTCTGACGCTCCTGATGTTCTTCGGCGCCAAGCGAGATGCAGAATCCTTGGTATTGCAGTTCCAGCCGATTATGATCATTCCGACACTGATTCTGGTCATTGTGGCTGTGGGTGCTACCCTACGTTTTCCTCTGTCCCAAAGGTATATGGAAAAACTGCAGCGCTTCCTACACCTAAAGAAAGAAGGCAGTGAAAATCCTGCTTTGGAAAAACAGCTGGAGACGGTGGTTATTAAGCGGCACCGATTCCCCATCGGCACGCACCTGATGATGGCAATTCTGCGGCCGTTCTATAAGCATACCCTGCACGGCACGGAAAATATTGTGCAGGATGAGAACAATCCCATTGTGTTCCTGTGCAACCACGGGGAAGTCTACGGCCCCATCGTCTGCATGCTGTACATCCCTGTGCCCATTCGGCCGTGGGTCATTTCGGAAATGTCTATTGACCCGGAAGAAGTCAGCGAATATGTCTACCGCTACACCATCAGCCCCATTCGGTGGCTGCCGGAAAAATGGAAGAAGCCGATTGCCAAGCGCATTGGCCCTATGTCCGTGTGGCTGATGAACCAGGTGGAGTGCATTCCTGTCTTCCGTAACAAGCCCAGCAAGCTGATGCAGACGTTCCTCCTGTCCGTGGAGGCCATGCAGGCAGGGGACAATCTGCTGATTTTCCCGGAAAACCCGAATGCGGTGGAGCAGGATCACGGCTATGAGCACGGCGGACTGGGTGAGTTGTTCTCCGGTTTTGCTATGCTGGCACAGATTTATTACAACCGAACGGGGAAATGCTGTCGCTTCCTGCCGATGTACGCCCATAAGAACATGCGCACCATCACCTTTGCACCGCCCATTACGTATGATCCGGAACAGGATCCAATGGTGGAGCGGGACCGCATTGTGAGCTATGCAGATGCCCAAATGCGCAAGATTGCTGAGGAAGAAGAGGCCAAATGGCAGGCCAAACAACAGAAAAAAGCGAAATGAGCGAAGCCGCAAAGTGCCGAAAAATAAGGACTTTGCGGCTTTTTCAAAAAAAGATGCAAAAAAACTTCAAAAAACTTTGAAAAAGGGGTTGACAAAAAAGCAAAATCGGTGTATCATTATCAACGTCGCCTGCGGGACAGACCAAAGGAGATAAGAAACCGGGGTGTAGCGCAGTCTGGTAGCGCACGTGCTTTGGGAGCATGGGGCCGGGGGTTCAAATCCCTTCACCCCGACCAGCGACACCTCAACGACGTGGCCCCGTGGTCAAGAGGCCTAAGACACCGCCCTTTCACGGCGGCTACTCGGGTTCGAATCCCGACGGGGTCACTCATTCTTCTTCTTCTCGCTTATGGGCCTTTAGCTCAGTTGGTTAGAGCAACCGGCTCATAACCGGACGGTCCGGGGTTCAAGTCCCTGAAGGCCCACACCCAGATTGTGGCCCGGTAGCTCAGTTGGTTAGAGCGCCAGCCTGTCACGTTGGAGGTCGAGGGTTCGAGCCCCTTCCGGGTCGCCACTTTCTTTCCTTGGGACTTAGGAGCTTCGTGCTGGCGTAGCTCAATTGGCAGAGCACCTGATTTGTAATCAGGGGGTTGCGGGTTCAAGTCCCATCGCCAGCTCCATCTCCTTGGATTAAGGGAGAAACAAACTTCATATGGATGGGTTCCCGAGTGGCCAAAGGGAGCAGACTGTAAATCTGCCGCGATAGCTTCGGTGGTTCGAATCCACCCCCATCCACCAACATGCGGGAATGGCGGAATTGGCAGACGCGCTAGATTCAGGTTCTAGTGAGGGCTAA
>CAVBFK010000026.1:0-10720 GCA_963594395.1 Lachnospiraceae bacterium | reverse complement strand
CCCACTGAAGAGCAAGCCGCATTTCAGCAGGCGTATTCCGACTTCACCAACAAAAGCGGCCTGAACCTGCGTCAGTCTGCAGGGGATCTGTACCCCTCTTTGGTGGCGCCTGACGGTACAGGCATGACAGCGGCCAATACACCGGCAATTCAGCAGTGGAACACGCTTTTCCAGCAAGCTATGCAGACGCAAAACAGTACGTTGCTGAAGAACCTTGAAACCATCGGGCAAGCATGGCAAAATGGCGTATCTGCAGAAGATACAACAGCCGTAGGCCGTCAAGCATATAGTGAGACCATGTCCCATCAGCTGAGTCAGCTAAGCGCATTGTTAAGTGCCGGTCTGCCTTATCTGGGCAGTGATTATGACATGATGGACGGCAGGTTGACAGCAAGCGGCACATATAGCCGATTGAACGGCAATCTGGAATTGCAATCGCTGATGGATGCACGCACCGCAAACATCAACACCGATTCCTTCAAGCAATCCCTGTCCGATGCCCTTTCCGGCACAGGTGATCTGACCTGGACAACCGGCGAGCCTACGGTGCCCTCTGATGCGGGCACAACGGTGATCGAGGACGTGCAAGAGCAGATCGACAAGAGCAGCAAAACCGTGAAGGTCAACGTGGAGGGCAAGAACAACGTTACCGCACAGAACGCCTGGGGCGGCCGCTACGATCGCCCCATTACGACAGAAGTCGCTGAAGACGGCGGCACGGAATATATCATCCCTCTGAATAAGCCTGCCCGGGCTTTCTCCCTGATCAAGCAGATGCTGGGTGAGATGGGCAGCGCGGCCACCAGTCAGCTTATGCAGGACTTGGGTCTGGGCGTGGCCGGTACCGTGGGCAGTTCTGCCGCATCCATTTCGGCCATGTCCGGCGGTGCAAGCATCGCCAACAGCTACAACATTTCCGCGCCGGTGACCATTCAGGTGACGGCCAACGGGGCAGATGCCAAGGCCATCGGCACGGCGGCGTATTCGGCCGCTGAGCGTCAGCTGATCCGTTCTCTGAAGGGGGTGCTTGCCTGATGGTTACAAACAGTAACCAGCCCGCCTATATCTACGATACCGAGAAGGGCAAGACGTACGTCTTCGATGGCGTGACGAAAATCGAGCATAGCCTGAGCCTGAAAATCGATGAAGATACCAGCAGCAAAAAGGGCAAAGACATCGTCAATTACGCGCAGAATGAGCCGGATGAAATCGCCATGGAAGTGGTGATGTCCAACGTCTATTCGACCCAAAGTGACCTGACGCAGAACAACGAAGACCGCGCCAAGGGCGCTCTGGCCACCCTGATGGAGCTGAAGCAAGCCCGGCGCAAGGTGCAGGTGGTTACCTATCTGGCCACCTATAACAACATGCTATTGCAAAGCATCGCCATCACGCAGGATGAAAGCAACCATTTCGGATGGACCGGCACGCTGTCTTTCCAGGAAATCACGAAAAACTCTACCACCAAAAGCCGCGTCACCGGCACGTCATCCTCTGCTACGGTCAGCGGTGGAAGATCGCCGTCTATTTTCGTGCAGATGCTGGGTGCCAACTGCATTTGAGAAAGGGGCTGAAAAACCATGGATGCTATTGCGCTTCCTCTGGCCGCATCGCCGGATAAGCAAATCATTGATCTAAACATCAGCCCCAACGGCACCGCTGTTTCCCTGCGGGTCACCGTGCAGTATCTGCGGCATGCAGACAAGTGGTTCATGACCGTGGAAGACCGGACGGATGGCACCTGTATTGCGTCATTCATCCCGCTGATTGCCTCCGGGGACAAGTACAATGATCTGATGGGGCAGTTGGGGCATAAACGCGTGGGCTCTGCTTTCTGCGTGCCGCTGTCGAAGGATCACAGCACCCAAGATCCCACCCACGACACCTTGACCGACTTCGAGGTCATCTGGACGGATAACGTGGATTTTGGCGCATAAGGAGGCGACGGCTATGGCAGAAGATGCTTCCCTGCGGGGAATGGCACTCTACGCAGACGGCAAGAAAATTGCCGACGGGGCAAGATTCACCCTGCAAGGCCGCTCCACCATGTCATGCACGGCGGATAAGTTTGTGCTGACCATCAAGGCCTATGAAGATGATGACCTGTCGAAGATCAAGCAGGCAAAAAGCCTGACGGTCACCGGCGAAAACGATTCGGCGTTGATCGAGGCACCGCCTGCGGAAATCATGACAGAAATCGTGAATGGCGTGGAGCAATGCACCGTGGTGCTGGTTGACGGCGGGGATTTTTGCGCCGGATCGGTGGCCGTGTCCATCCGCAAAGACACCACCCTGGAAGAGGCGCTGTCCACCGTGCTGGCTCATTGTGATGCACCTTTGCCCCTTGTCACCAAAATCCATGCGCCGGTCCGCTTCTCCCGCGGTCAGGCGTTTTTCGGGAAGACCACACAGGCCGTTAAGGAACTAGCCAAAAGCGCCGGTTATCGGGCGTATGTGACCCATGGAGGCCTGTATCTGACCCAAGCATCAGAGGTCACCACTGTGACCATCCTGACGGATGACATGGTGCTGGAAACGCCTTCTGTGCTGGATGGCGTGACCATCGTCAAAACGCCTGTGACAGGCTTTCAGGTGGGGCAATGCCTGCAGTTTCAAGAGGATGATGCGACCACCTACCGCATTCTGGCGCAGGCCATTGATGCGGGGAATTATTCCGGCGCATGGTCCAGTCAGTTAGTGTTGCTGGATGAATCGGCCATGCTGGCGGACGCAAGCAACGATACCGAGGGGCTGACATGAGAAAGAAGGTGACCGCATGAAGAACACCACACTGGATGAATTGGTGCAGGCACCAGGTGCGGCGCTGGAGGCACTGAAGAGTGCCATCAGGCAAGAGATGCATTGCTCCCTGCCGGGGATCGTCACGGCCTACGACAAGGCCACACAGACGGTCACCATCAAGCCTGCTTTGCGGGATCGGCTCAGTGGCGGCCAATATATCGAGCTGCCCTTGTTGACAGATGTGCCGGTTTTCTTCCCGGGCGGAGCAGAAAAGGCCATGACGTTTCCCGTTAAGGCCGGGGATGAATGTCTGGTTGTGTTTTCGGATGCGTGCATTGACGGCTGGTTTCAGTACGGCGGCACGCAAGCCCCTGTTTCCCTGCGGCGGCATGATCTTTCCGACGGATTCGCGTTTGTGGGCTTCAGAAGCCGCAAGAACGCGCTGCAAGACGTGCCTGATGATCCATCGTTCTTTGGTGCCGCAAGCGGCCAGGACGGCCGTTCTGCCTATGAAATCGCCGTTGCACACGGCTATGAAGGGACAGAAGAAGAATGGCTTGCGTCCCTGAAGGGCGAAAAAGGTGATCAAGGTGATCCCGGTAAGCAAGGGGAACAAGGCGCTCCAGGCGTCAAAGGTGATCCCGGCGAAAAGGGAGATCCGGGGGCAAAAGGAGATCAAGGTGACCCCGGCAAGGACGGCTTGACAACCTCTGTCAATGGCATTGCCCAGGTGGACGGCAACGTGGCATTGACAGCAAGCGACATCCCCTGCGGTGATACCACCGTTTCGGATGCCGTGAGTGCCAAAGCAGATGTGAGTCACACCCACATCATGGCAGACGTTACGGATTTGACCTTCCCTGTTCAAAGTGTCAACGGCCAAACGGGTGCAGTCACGCTCAGCATTCCGGCGGTACCGAAATTGGTAGATACCGTGGATTATGGCAGCGCCTATTTCTATCAGACGGCCAACGAATACACAACACTCAGCAACCTAACGGTCAAGGAATCAGGAACCTATTATGTGAGTTACAATGTCCGAATGGCTAGCGCGCTGACAGGGCGCGCGTTTGCAACCTTCCATCGAAGCCGCGTCAGCTTCCCGTCCGGCGTTGCCTATCCTGATGTACAAGTAACGGATGTTCTGCAAATGGAAGCAGGCACTCAGTATCCGCTGACATTCTGGTACAATGCGGCGGGCACGCTACAATATGAAGATATCGTATTGACCACCGTAAAGCTGGCCGATTAAGCGCGATTCTATACGAAATCGCGCTTTTATGATGCAAATTTGCAGATTTTCCGCAAAAACAAGCGATAAAACGTCAAAGCAAGCGATAAAGCGTTCATATGCACTATAAAGGAGGGATTATCCTTGCGTTTTTCGCCGGATGTGATGGAACTCTTGCGGAAAATTGTCCTCTGCTTGTTCCGCAAGTACGGCTTCGACGACTTGGCCACCGATTTTAACGACAAGCATGATGGCGAGAACGGCCAGTTTGCCGAGAAGAATTCTTCTGGTTCATCTTCATCCAAGCAGGAAGGAAAACCGAAACCAGCACAGAAATTTATCAAGACAAGCGTCCAGCCTAAGGGTGCGCAAACACCTAACGGGAAAAAGATGCTTGCATTGTTCCGCGCAGAGCATGCCAAACTCAATCTTTCTAAACAGGCCCAACATCGGACAGCACAGGAAGCCAGAGAAGCAACAGCAAAAGAGCAGGCAAAGCATCACGGTACGAAAGTCCTGCCCAAAAGCTACTTTACGAAGAAGTTTCAATCCGTTGAAGCGTCAACACTGGACAGAATCCGCAAGGGCAACTTTGAAGAAATCTCTGGCCGAGGCAATTCACCACGGTTTCATGTCGTTTTTAACGATGAAGTGGGACGAGCATACAATAAGGATACCGAAAAATTTGAAGCTTCTCATACGGTTGAAGCTGTTTATTCCAAGTCTGATGGCTATCACATGTGGCCTGTGACGGACGATCGAAAGGAGCGATGATTTCCATGCATAAGCACTATAGCAGCATCAAGGAAGTTGTACAGGATATGCGAAAATTTCTTGCCATTGATCAACCTGTACGATGCACCTTTGATGACGACAGCAATGATGTGATCATTGGTCTTCCTTTTGACTGGGGTTCAGACGGTGTCAATGTGATCCTTCTAAACAAACAATCCAAGTATAGTGGTACCGTAGGCAGAAGATTTGAGATTCCCTTCCTTGATTTTCAGTACATGGACTACAAGCCCATTGAGGTAAACGATTTCGACTGGCAATCCTACCTGCCGGAAAAGAAACGCTTGCAAGAAGAAGATGAATAAGGTTTTTTAACCAGTGCAAGGAAAAAGGCTATCTGAAGGAGGGAACGTAAATGGTGAAATGCCGCATTGTAATGCCCAAGCACTTAAAAGAAGAAGACAATAAGATCTGGGCAATTATGGCTTCTAGACATGACCCCGATGAAGAAATATCTAACGAAGCTTTTCGTGCAGAATTGGATGCGCTTCGTGAAAAGTACGGTTCTCCTGAGTTACGTGCATGGTGCAAAAGGCAAGATGAAATCTACAAAGAGCACTGCCGCCGCGGCGTAGAACGTTCTTAACAATACAACCTGATATTTCGACCATAACCCCGACAGCCCGAAACGACTGCCGGGGATTCTTATACCCTGAAAAGGCGGTGATTGGATGCCCTCTGTCATCTTTAATCTGTCGAATCCCCGGGCGGCCAACGGTCAAAGCTATGTAGATGCCTACCTGGGCAACGGCCGGACGGTGCTGTGGGACTACACCGGCACAGCCATCAGCAATGCCACGGTTACGGCGGTGCGGTTCAAGTTCTATGGCAACGTGCTGAGAAGCAGCGGCACGGCCAACGTGACCATGAACGGGTCGCCCTTCTCCATTGCATTAACGGCCACCGGCGAAACAAGGCAGAATTGCACCTGCTATGCCTCCGGGGCGGTCATGGCGGCCTTCACGGCGGCAAGCGGCACATTGACCATGGCTTTGGTGATGCCGTCCAATGCATATTTCCGTACATCGGCGGCCACGGCAACCCTGGAAGTCGATTATACCATCAACATCACAAAGACCACGCCGCCCACAACGTTCATCCCTGCGAACAGCGTGGGTGAAGGCAACGTGGTGCTGTCCTGGTCGGGTGCGGGCGCGGGTGTGCAGAATACCATCACGGGCTATGAAATCCAGTGTGCAGGCAGTGCTGATAACGTCACCTATGGCGATTGGAGTGCCTGCGGATCGGTAGCCTCCACGTCTGCCATGGCTTCGGCCTCTGTGCCGGTGAACAGCACCCGGGGCGCGTGGCGCAAGTACCGCATTCGCACGATGGGTTCTGCAGGAGAAAGCTGGTACAGCGATTGGAAAGTATCCTCTGCGGTACGCACCAACACCCGGCCGAACGCACCAACAGGCTTGATCGTTTCCCCCTTGATCTATGAGTCGGGAACGATTGACCTGCGCTGGACGGCGGCCACGGATGAAACGGACAGCGTGCAGGGCTACCGCATCATGGCGGCCACATCAAGTGATGGGAAGACGTGGAGCGCGTACACCCTGGCCGACACGGTAACAACCTGCAAGGCGTCGCTGTCGCCGTCCCTGAGTCGAGGTGTGTACATCCGCTACGGCCTGTACGCGGTGGACTCTTTCGGCGTGCTGTCCGAAAATCTGGCCGTGTTTGCGGATGTGGTCCGCAACCGAGTGCCCAATGTGCCCTCCAATATCCAGGCAACCCCTGCGATTTATGAGAGCGGGAATGTGGCCATCCGCTGGACGGCCTCTGAAGATCCCGACGGGCAAGCGGTCACCTATCAGGTAATGCGGCAAACCTCCACGGACGGCAACGTCTGGAGCGATGCCGTATCGATTGCGTCCGGCTTAACAGAGGCCGCATGCACAGACAGTCCCACCCTTTCCCGGGGTGCATTCGTCCGTTATCTGGTTGCGGCCGCAGACGATCTGGATGCCTTGTCTGCTCAGGGGTTCAGCAACGTTGTGCAGAAAAATCGTCTTCCATCTGCCCCGACAGCAGTGGAAGCAAGCCCCACTCTGTATGAGTCGAGCGGCATTGTGTTGACCTGGCCGGAATGCACCGACCCGGACGGCAATCTGGCCGGGTATCAGATTCAGCAGCAGCTGTCCGCGGATGGCACCACATGGGGCGCATGGACGGATGCGGGAACGGTCAGCACCAATGCGGCCACCGTGTCCCCGGCGGTCAATCGCGGGCAATATGTGCGTTTCCGGGTGTGCGCGGTGGATGATCTGCAAGCCGTGTCTGCCTGGACGGAAAGTTCCATCATCCGGCGCAATCGTGTGCCGGACGCGCCGCAAATCGTCTGCGGCGGGGAGCTGGATCGGGTGGCCACGTCTCCCGTGTTTGCGATCACGGCCGGGGAAGAGCCGGACGGTGAAAGCATGCGGGTGCAGTACATGCTGGAGGCTCAAAACGGGGCACAGGAGCTTGCCTGGACGGATGCGGGGATTCTTTCATCCGCAGGCGGTGCCCTGGCTTTCCGGGCGAATGCGGGGCTGGAAACGGGCACCCATCGCCTGCTTGTGCGTTTGGTGGATGCGTCCGGCGGTGTATCGGATTCGGCAAGCAGTCTGTTCACCGTGGCTGCGATTGCCTGGGCGCGGGAAATCGCAGCCGGGGACGTGATCGCCGATGTATCCATCAGCCACCGGGCAGACATCACCGAACTGCTAAAGCAGGTCAATCTGTGCCGGAAACGTGCAGGGCTAGTGGAAATCACCCTGCCCGGCACGGTGGGCGCTTTTGCCGATTGGCAGAAGCAGATGACAGCGCTGATGGATGGCGTCAATGCCTGCAGTGCGGCCGTGAAGGAAACCGGCACCACGCAACGAGCGGCCGCTCCTACGGTGACGGCCTATCCGAGCGCGGAGGTCGTGAATTCTATTCGAGAGCTGTGTGAAGGAGTGTGACCGAAATGCTTTGCAGACCCATTGACGCAGATGGGGACATGACCCCGGTGGGCGCATCGTCTCAGATGCTGTCCGGCGCAGAGGCCGTATTGGAGGCCGTGAAAAGCCGCCTTCACCTGCTGCTGGGCGAATGGTGGGAAGACACGTCTTTGGGCTTTGTGGTGCCTAGTCTGATCTTTTCGGGCGTGCGGTCCGAAGAGGGGCGAACCATGCTGGCCAACTACATCACAGCCTACATTGCCGACACCGACGGCGTGACCGCGGTGAAGGATGTATCGACCAAACTGGATGGGCGTGCTATGAGCTACACGTGCACCGTAGTCACTGAATATGGAGAAATCGAAGGGAGTGTGAGCAGTGATGCCCTATACGTCGCCGTATCTTGACGCGGCCGGGATGCACATCCCGACCTATGAAGAGCGCATGGAAAGCCTGCTGACAGGCTACAAGCAAATCTTTGGGACGGACGTCTATCTGGAAGCAGACAGCAAGGACTATCAGCTGTTGTCCTTGTTTGCAAGGGCGGTGGATGACCTG
Source organism: Lachnospiraceae bacterium (assembly GCA_963594395.1). GTDB lineage: Bacteria > Bacillota > Clostridia > Christensenellales > Aristaeellaceae > CAKUFA01. The sequence continues at coordinate 2,467 of CAVBFK010000026.1, read as the reverse complement.
ACGGCCGCCGTCACAGAGGTGTACAGCGCCAGGGATCCCAATTATGCATCAGGCAATGCGTTGGATCTGCTGTTGCCCCTGAACGGTATTCGGCGGCGGTCTGCCACCTATGGGACGGTCACCCTGACCCTGACGGGCGCCCCGGGGGTTGTGCTCCCAAGCGGCATGCAGGCCAGGGACGATCAAGGCTATCTGTGGCGAATCACGGAAAGCGTCACCCTGGGGGATGACGGCAAGGCGGATGCGGTGGCCACCTGCCTAACGTCCGGCGCGATTCTAGCCCCTGCAGGAAGCATCACCACCATTCATACACCCACCAGCACATGGAACAGCGTCACCAATGCGGAGCCGTCCACCCCTGGCCGGGACGTGGAAACGGATGCCGCGGTGCGGGAACGTCGAAGCCTGTCCGTGTCCCTGCCAAGCCGGGGCATTTTGGATGGTATGCGGTCCGCCCTGGCGGATCTGGACGGCGTGCAATACGTGTCCGTGCTGGAAAACGCAGAAGGGGAAGCGGATGCCAACGGTCTTCCCGCCCATTCTGTTTGCGCCGTGGTGGACGGCGGCATGGATGACGATATCGCCAAAACGTTGTATCTGAAGAAATCCCCCGGCGTCATGACCTACGGTACATCATCCGCCGTTTATACGGATGAATGGGGCAACAAAAACACCATGCGTTTCACCCGGCCGACGGCCGTCACCGTGACCATCAATGTCACCCTGAAAAAGCTGGACGGTTGGGATGATGAAACCATGCAAGCGGCCATCAAAACGGCCGTAGCGGCCTCTGTGGGTTCCCTTGGCATTGGCAAGTCCCTTGTCGTGTCCACCCTGTACGGCGTGATCTTCACGGCCTGCGGCACGTCTGTGCCTGCCTTTGCGGTCACCAGCCTGACGGCGAAAACGTCTGCCCAATCGGCCACGGCGGATTCCGTCACGGCGGCGTACAATGAGCAGCTTGCCACCGATGCGGATCACATTGTGCTGAAGGTGGTGGAGTAAATGACGACCCTGCCTTATGAAGAGCTTGCTCCTAGCTGGAATCGGAGCAAGCCCAAATGGCTGGCCTTTTTGCAGATGATCGTAGGCCAGGCCACGGACATGGTCACCATGCTGGAAGACTTTGAGACAGCCTTTGCGCTGGACACGGCCGTGGGTCCTCAACTGGACATGCTGGGCAGTATCGTAGGCGCGTCCCGGGTGCTTCCCTTTGCGCCGGTATCCGCATCGCGTACGTTGGCGGATGAAGATTACCGTCTGCTGATCCGCGCCACGGTGGCACAAAACATGTGGGACGGCACCAATGAATCTGCCTCCAACATCTTCAACGTGGTTTTTCCGGCCTTTGGTATCACCCTGGAAGACAAGCAGGATATGAGCATCAATGTGGTGATCCGCGGCATGTTTACCGAGATTCAGGCGGAAATGATCAATGCCGGGCTGATGATTCCCCATCCGGCGGGGGTTGCGATGACCTACGAGATCCCCGAAACGGTGGTCTCTACGGATATTGTTGTGCAGTCCGGTGTCTACCAGGCCGGACATATCGTGTTTACACCGATCAAAGCAAAGGAGGGTTAATCCATGGCTAGAAACATCGAGAATGCCCTAACGGCACAGGGCGCGGCACTGATTGCGCGGTCGCTGTCCAGCGGCAAGGCGGTTGTCTTTTCCGGGGCAAAATTGGGCACCGGGCTTGCACCGGACGCGGCGGATCTGAGTACCTACACCGATTTGATTACCTACTACGATGATGCAGAGGTGGCAGGCAGAAAGACGGACGGCAACGGTAATCTTGTGGTGACGGTGCAGTATTGGAACGACCAAGTGAAGGCCAGCACCTACATTGAGGAAATCGGCCTGTTTGCCTGCCTGGAAGGGGAAAGCACGTCCGTGCTGTTCTCCTATCTGACCTTTGGCAAGTTCCCGGATCTGATTCTGGCGGCCGCTGATTCGTCCGTACAGCGCACCTACGATGTGCCGTTTATCTTTGGCACAGGCGCGGCGGTCAGTGTGACCATCACCCCGTCCTCCCTGCTGCCTGCAGATGACGCGGTGACCGAGGCAGAGGCCGGCAAGCTTCTGCGGCTGAATGAGGATGGCAAGCTGCCCTGCGATATCACGGGCGATGCACTGACCCTGGGCGGCCACGGCGTGTCCTATTATGCGGCCGCGGATCATCGGCATGACAACGCCACCACCAGTGCGGATGGCTTCCTGTCGAAGGAAGACAAGCAAGCCCTTGACACTCTGGGCGAGCGGGTGACGCAGGGGCTGACCTCCACCTCTACACCCACCTTTGCAGGCCTCAAGGTGACCGGCTATATTGACGGGGCGCTGTTTCGATGACAGACGACGGCTATAAAGGCTATTTTATGGAGGAAAGCTTGTGGAAGATTCAAAAGGGATCTCCTTCATCGGAGAGGACTTGCGAAGGGTCCAGGGGCGACCGCAAAGCCCCTGG
>CAVBFK010000025.1:0-5475 GCA_963594395.1 Lachnospiraceae bacterium | reverse complement strand
AACGCTTTGCGCCTCTCCTAACATCAACGGGTCAAGGGACTTCGTCCCTTGACCCAAGCGGCGCTCACGCGTGATCCTGCTTATCCTTTTCAATGGATTCCAATGCAGCCAATGCAGCGGCTTGTTCCGCCTGCTTCTTGCTATGCCCAGACCCCTGTGCCAGCACCTTCCCATACCGTGACACCACAGCCACAAACGTTCTTGCATGGTCAGGGCCATACTGATCCACAATGGCATACGTGGGGGCTTCCGAGCCATCTGCCTGCAAAAGCTCCTGCAGAGCGCTCTTACTATCCTGCAAAGGACGCTTCACATCCTCAGGCTTCGGCCAAAAACGCTGAATCATCTTCCGCACAGGCTCCAGGCCGCCATCCAGATACACAGCGGCCAGCACGGCCTCCATGGCATCGCACAGCACGCTGGGCTTTTCACGGCCGCCCGTCAATTCTTCCCCGCGATCCATCATCAATGCTTCCCCGATCCCAAGCCCCTTGGCCACCTGGCTCAGTGCCGCCTCGCAGGCCAGCAGGGCACGCTTATGGGTCAATGCGCCTTCCTGATCCTTCGGGTTAGCCAGATACAGATTATCGCTGAGGATAAACTCCAGCACGGCGTCGCCCAGAAATTCCAGGCGCTGATTGTCATTCTCGCTCATGGACGGGTGGGTCAATGCCTGGTACAGCAGTTTGGGGTTATGGAACGTATAGCCGATGTTCTCCATCAGCTGATTCATACTGATTGTTTCCATGGTCATCCTCGCTTTCACAGCGATGCTTTGGAGGGAAAAAACCGTGCAGATGGATTTTCTCCATGCAGAGCATCAACATAAAGAAACGGGTCCGGCTAGCATACACCGCCGGACCCATGGAGTGCATTACTTGTTCTTCTCGATGTAGTCGACCACGTCGCCCACAGTCTTCAGCTTCATGATCTGGTCATCCTCCACCATGATGCCGAACTTGTCTTCCAGGTCCATGATCATAACCATCACGTTTGCAGAGTCAGCGTGCAGGTCTTCCACCAGGCGGGACTCGCGGGTAATGCTGCCTTCGTCAACCTTCAGCTGAGCAGCAATCATCTTCTTAACCGTATCAAAAATCATGTTCAAAGCTCCTTTCAATCAAAAGCGATGTATGCACACCCCGCGTTTGCGGGAGAAATGCCGTTAGTTTTCCTCAGGGGCAAGCTGTTCCATGCCTTCGCGGATGATATCCACCACGTGACCGTCTACCATCTTCATGCACTGTGCAATGGCGCAGGCAATGGCGTGACCGTTGGAGGAACCGTGCGCCTTGGCCACTGCGCCGTTAACGCCCAGCAGAGGTGCGCCGCCGATTTCGGTATAGTCCATGGTCTTCTTCACACGGCGGAAAGCAGGCTTGGCAATCAGGCCGGCGATCTTGCCGCGGGTGTCTGCCATCATTTCGCGCTTGATGATGCCCATCAGCGTGCCGGCCACACCTTCCATGAATTTCAGGATCAGGTTACCGCTGAAGCCGTCGCACACCAGCACGTCGGCCACGTCACCGGTAATATCCCGTGCTTCCACATTGCCCACAAAGTTGTAGGGTGCGGTCTGCATCTTCGGATAGGTTTCCTTCACCAGCTTATTGCCCTTTTCAGACTCTGCGCCGATGTTGATCAAGCCTACGCGGGGCTCCTTGATGCCCATAACGCCCTTCATGTAGGCGTTGCCCATGATGCCGAACTGCACCAGCCAGTCGCTCTGGCAGTCCACATTGGCACCGCAGTCAATGAGCAGGAAGTGGCTCTTGCCATTGGGCATGAGGGGTGCCAGAGCCGGACGCTCCACGCCGGGAATACGGCCGAGGCGGAACATGCCGCCTGCCAACACTGCACCGGTAGAACCTGCAGACACAAAGCCATCCACCTGATGATCACGGAGCTGCAGCATGCCAATGACCGTGGCGGAATTCTTCTTGGTGCGCACGCCCATCACGGGGCTTTCATCATTGGTAATGACTTCAGGCGCATCCACCAGGGTAATGCGGCTGCGAACATCGTCAGCACCGCTCAGCAGAGGGGTAACCTCGTCCAGCTTGCCGGCGAGGGAAATCTCCAGATTCGGGAAACGACGAAGGGCTTCGATAGCACCTTCGACGGGAGCCTGAGGGGCATTATCGCCGCCCATGGCGTCCAGGAAAATACGCATGCGGTCTTCCTCCTAGGATAATGACAAATGAAAGGGTAGAAAATCACACTCTATTTTAACAAATCAGTTGCAAGATTTCAAGCCCTCGGGTGCGTCGCTGCGTAACGGCGGATCACCAGCAGGAAGTCTGACCCGTACTTATTCACCTTGGCAACGCCCATGCCGTCTACCTTCAGCAGAGCATTTAGGTTCTGCGGACGCTTGCGTACCATGTCTTCCAGGGTTTTATCTGTGCAGATGATATAAGGCGCCACGTGGTTGCGCTTGGAAAGATCCAGTCGGCAGCGACGCAACAATTCGAACAAATTGTCCGGATCCACCGGCGGTTCTTCCTTGGGTGTCTCCTTGTGCGGAACAACAGGAACGTGCTTCTTCGGCTTTCTGATGACGGATACAACGTCTGCCAAATGGGTTTTGACGCAGTTCCCGCAGGTGGTGCACCTTTCCGGCGCTGTTTCGCCGAAATACCGCAGAATGAAGCCCCGCAGGCATCGGCCATCCGTGCAATAGGAAATCATGGACTCCATGCGGCGAAGATCTTCATCGCGCACCGCTTTCCGTTCCTCTGCCGTCAGCTCTTCATTGGGTTCGGCGTGGTCAATCATCCACTTGGCCGTGAAGATGTCTGCACCGCTGTACAGCAGGATGCAGGACGCCTGGCTTCCGTCGCGGCCTGCGCGGCCTGCTTCCTGGTAGTATGCCTCCATGGAGCGCGGCATATTGTAATGGATGACGTAGTTCACGTTGGATTTGTCAATGCCCATGCCGAAGGCGTTGGTTGCCACCATGACGCGGATGCGGTCTTCCTGAAAGGCTTCCTGGTTTTTCTGACGATCGCCGTCGCTCATGCCGGCATGATAGGTGCCCACCGAATAACCGGCATCCTCCAGCTTATCTGCCACATCTTCCACGCCCTTTCGGGTGGCGCAGTAGATAATGCCGCTTTGATCCTTCCGCTCCCGCAGAAGCTCCAGCAAGGCTTCATCCTTGTGCTTGGGCTGAAGAACCTCAAAGAAAAGATTGGGGCGGTCAAAGCCCGTAGCCGCTTCCACGGGATGCTGAAGCCGCAGGAAACGGATAATGTCATCCCGCACACGCTTGGTCGCGGTAGCCGTAAAGGCGCCTACCGGCGGACGCTTGGGCAAGGATTCAATAAAATCTGCAATTTTCAGATAACTGGGACGAAAATCCTGCCCCCACTGGGAAACGCAATGCGCCTCATCCACGGCAATAAAGCTAATGGGCGCATTCATGGCAAAGCGTCTGAAAGACAGCGTATCCAGCCGCTCCGGTGCAACATAGATGATGCGGTATGCCCCTTGGCAGGCGCGCTCCGTTGCCAAATCCAGTTGACGCGGCGTCAGGCTGCTGTTGAGATACGCCGCAGGAACGCCGGCAGAAATCAGACTCATCACTTGATCCTTCATTAGAGAAATCAGCGGTGAAACCACCAGTGTGATGCCCGGTGTCATCAGGGCAGGAATCTGATAGCACATGCTCTTGCCGGCACCGGTCGGCATAATGCCCAGCGCGTCGTGCCCTGCAAGCAATGCGTCTACCAGCTTTTCCTGACCCGGGCGGAATCCATCATGGCCGAAATAATACTTCAGCGTTTCCAGCTTGTCCACGGCGCACGCTTCCTTTCTGCGGTAATAAGGGCAACAACCCTGCTATTATAGCACGATATGTGTCCAAAGAGGGAGAGGAAACTTTGCATTGCGTATGTTAGTGTACACTACCTCATGCGAATCAGCAGGAATTTTCTTCTCTGCGGCGAAAGAAGAAAGAGGACTCATCTTCTATCTTCATGAAAAGAAAGAGGGAGAAAACGATGCTGGAATTCAAGTTTGACACACAGCTGCTCATCGAGGGCCATGACCTGGACGAGGATGTGATCAACGAATACTTCACCAAGAACTTCAAGGGCGACTGCCTGCTGGCCGTTGGCGATGATGAACTGATCAAGATTCACTATCATACCAACGAGCCCTGGAAGGTGCTGGAGTATTGCTCCTCTCTGGGCGAAATCTACGACATTGTGGTCGAGAACATGGAACGTCAGGAGCAGGGACTGCACGGCTGAGAATTTTGCACCCAGCCTGTTCCCAAAAAGCAAAAAGGCGATGGTTCGCAGAAGAACCATCGCCTTTTTCAATAGGTAAATCAGAACAGATTGGATGCCTTTTCGATGGCTTCCTGCTGAGCCTGCAGAAGTGCCTCGAAGTTCTTGCGGTATTCTGCGGCGGCGGCACGCAGATCTGCCACCTGACGGGTCAGGTTTTCCTTGTCGCCGGTCAGATCCTTCAGCTGTTCGTCAGCTTTCTCCTGCGCCTTGGCCAGGATTTCATCGGCCTCAGCCTGAGCCTTTTCGATGGTCTCGTTCTTCAGCTTCTGTGCCATCTCCAGGATTTCCAGGGCATCCTTATTGGAGGAAGTCTGGGCGGGAGCGGCGGCCTTGGGAGCGGCGTAGGGATTAGCCTGCACAGGGCGAACCACCTGGGTGGCGGCGGGCACATTGGCGGCGGCCTTGGCGGTTGCCAGCTGCTGCTGCAGGGACTGCTTCTCGTCCATCAGGCGAGCCATTTCGTCCATGATGTCATCCAGGAAGCTATCTACCTCCTTGGGATCGTAGCCGCGGGCAATGACCTTGAATTCCTTGGTCTCAATCATTTCAATCGTTACAGCCATGGGATCGTACTCCTTTCAACTATCGCGCCAATGCGCACTGCTTATCTGCCGAAAATCTCAAGCACCACCGGGAGGCGGTCCTTGCGCGTGGGGTCTCCTATTTCCTGCAAGCGAATGCGGCCGAAATGCCGCACACTGATCAGCTGACCCGGGGTCAGGAGTCTATCCACCCGCTCCTCCAACTGATGATCCACCATCACCAGCCCCTGGCGGATGACCTCCGATGCTTTTCCGCGGCTCAGCTTCATGCCGCTGGCCAGGATGCAATCCAGCCGCGGGGACGGCACGGTATCCCTGAGCACGGTACCTTTCGGGGGTGTAATGTTCGGTGCATCTTCCAGCAGTTTCACGGTAATGGAAGTTCGTCCTGCTTTCTCCCATTCCATGGGAAGACGCTTAGCCACCTCCGGCAGAGCGCACAGCCAGGCATGACCGTCCTCGGCAATCAGGTCGCCGAAATAACTGCGATCAATCCCCAGTGCCATCAGGCTTCCGAAGAGATCACTGTGCTCCACCGTGGCGAACTTGCTGTTCCACCGAATCTCCAGCCACTGATAGGTGTAGATCGGTTCATCCTCATCAGGATGAAAACAGGCTTGCGCCCGTTCGCAGTC